>NZER01000249.1 GCA_002690445.1 Candidatus Pacearchaeota archaeon | reverse complement strand
CGATAATGTCGAAGTAACGATAGCAGAGCCAGCTACGCAGTAATATTTTGACCTGAGTTAAGGAGGTGAGACTATGACCACGAATGACCAAGCCGACTGCGAATTGGCATGGACAAGAGGCACTAGGGGCACAGTTCCACGTATCTATCGCCACCTGGGGTTTTAGTCTAATCCCATGCCTCTTAGTAAAGAGAAACAAGCGGCTTGGATGCGGGAATACCGAGCTAAGAAGAAGCAAGGGAAGGCCACTGTACTGCCCAAGAGCGAGGTTAGGCGTCTCCAGGCTATGGGGATAGACCCTGAGAAGCACAATGTGTCTCCTGGGGTCAACCTGGACGATTACAGGGACCTGAAGAGGCAGTTGGGGGCGAAGACGGCACGGGTGGAGTGGCAGAGTAGTGGGATAAGGAAGTTGCATGAGGAAATCACGTCATTGGCGGCGTGGATGGAGACGTACAAGGCGTTTGCGGAGGATAGGGACATGGATGCCTTGAGGAAGCGTGTAACGCTGTTAGAGGCTGATTATGCGCTTAGAAAGGCAATAGAGGAAGGAGCTAGTAGAGATGGCCTTTAGCGATGATCCCCGTCCTCAGAGGTACTACGAGGTTTACGAGGATGTAAAGAACGAGATGGTGGGACGGTTTGGGCACCGTGCGGATACCTATGGGCTGAGTCATTCGGCGGCGATGGCCCTGGAGCACCTGCCTTACGGGATGGCGAAGCTCAGGACCGCGTTGAATGCGTTGCCGCAGGACACCGGGGGGGTGTCTATCCTGGAGACAATCGCATCTCTTATAAAGGAAACACCGTGACACTGTCACACTTGTCACGGGACAAGTCACAGCCCAGGAACGGAATGGGGCGTGACGTAAGGAGTGACATGAGAGTTTGTGTCGTGAATATCCAGGCTGGAGAAGAGGTCTGCTTATGGTCTGGTGAGACTAAGACTACCCCGTTAGCCGGTGACTTCATTTCGTATCCTGGAGGGCACAAGCCTGTTGTGGTTGGGCTTAAGGTCTACAAGACCGACTTCACTTCAGAGCCTGGATGCGTAGATTTGTTTGTTGAAGTTGGGGCTTTGTGGGGGGCACCTGTTTTAGCGTTGTGATATACTCCCGTTTGGTGATGGGGGAACTCTCTTATAAGCGAAGACGGCTCAATGAGAGACACGGCTGACTATGCCCCCATCACTGAAAGGAAACAATGAAGCATCCCAGCCTGTGGTTCAAGCAAAAAGGCAAGTGCTTCTATTGCGGTACTGCGATGATACGGAACAATAACCGCCGTAATTCAGGCAAGTACGCCACCATTGACCACGTGATCCCCAAAGCACAGGGAGGGACCTCCGAAAAGCACAATGTTGTATACTCTTGCCGTAGATGCAATTTAGAAAAAGGTGATAAACTACCTGCTGGTTGGTATGTTGCTAGCCGTTAGCTTCGAACTCCTTAAATTCTACATGGAACGCCGGACTATGGCAGGAGCTATCCTAGCGGGCCTGTTGGCGGCCATCATCGGAGTCTTGGTATTCGCATACTGAGTACCTTAAGGATTCTAGGCAAATGCCTGAAAGAGGAGACCATAAATGAAGTCACTGATTAGAGTAAAGACGATTCCCGCGGGAGAGGCAAAATACAGGCTTGACCTGGCTGCTTCCGTTTACCTGCTTGGCGTAACCATGCGTCTGACTGTCTACACCAAGGAGTTCAGCCTGAACATCGGCAAGGGAATAGGCGTGGCATAAGAAAGGCTTATGGTAAATGACAACCGAAATAGACAGCTACACCCTAAGGACTTTAGGGAGAAAGGGCCGCGAGGAAGTCCAAGACACCTTTGATAGGGTACGTATACCGATAAACTTTTACGCCCGTTTGGACAGGCAGGGGTGAAAATCCTCATCATCGGCCCTACCGCCTTCCCGTACATGGACTACAGGACGTATGGCGGTATCGAAATGCTCTGCGGTCTGTTCGCCCAGGAACTCTCTAAACACCACACCGTCGCAATAGCATCCCCTCCCGGCACGACTCTCCCACCCAGCGTTATCAAGATAGACATACCCGCCAACTGGGACTCAGTAAAGGGCGAGTACAACGCTATTGCCTACTTCCAGCAACACCTGAAGGCCGTGGGCATCGTGCTGGACTTCACCCACAACCATGCTGCGGTACGCTCCTTCCCCGACATCCCTCACATCTCCATGATCTGGCACGACCCCATGATTATGAAAACCGCCACTCCCGATAAGAACGTGGCGGCCCTTTCCCAATGGCAGGCATCTAGGTTCCTTGAGTCCACAGGCAGGCCCGCAAAGGTGCTGGACGCCATCTGTGCCGACCCTGACGTGTTCGCCTACGAGGAAGACAGCCCCATTTCCGATAGGTTCGTTGCCATTGGCATCGTGGACTTCCGTAAAGGACACCTGATAGCGGCTGAGATGTGCCTTGAGATGGGTGCGCCACTGGACATTGTGGGACCAGGGCATGACAAGACCTATGAGATGGCGATAAAGACACTGCTGAACGAACATCCCCGTAACGGTGTGGTCTATCATAGTGAAGTTGACCATCAGACCAAATTGAGATTATTGAAACAGTCCAAGGGGCTGCTGTACCCCGTGAACTTCCCTGAGGGGTACGGTGAGTCGCACAGCATGAAGATGGTGGAAGCGTTGATGCTTGGTGTGCCCTGTGTCACGTGGGACCAAGGGGCGATGATGGAGGTGTTTGAGGATCATGCCCTTGTCGCCCCGTCCATACCGTCCATGACAGACGTTATGGTGGCATGGGACACTGTTGTTATAAATAAGAGTCGTAGGTTGATTTCAGCCACGGCACATGAGAGGTGGGCTTCGGACGTGGTGGTAGAGAAGTGGATGCCAACGATAGAATCAGTAGCAGGAGGTGAGACGTGGTAAGAACATTATGGAGGAGGTATAGGAAGTGGTTAAGCAGCACAGTCCCGTGTGGATGCGGGTCGCAGATGTGCATACGCAGGGTGAGAAGGAATGGTTAGATTGAAAGAGGCCATTCTTTGGGTAGAGGCACCTGGTGCTCGTGTGTGCAGTGTTTCTGTGGGTGATACGGCTATCAGGAATGGGATAGAGTTCCTGATTACCAGTATACATAGACGCAGTACGGAACTCTCACCTGGGATAAACTATACCGTCTGTGGAGTACCACAAGGAGGTGAGACATGGTAGCTAGAGTCAGAAATCCCCATATCACAGGCAAAATACTTGCTATAGACCTTCCATCCAATGGGATGATTGGGTTACAGTCAGCGACAGCAGGCAAGAAGGTGGCGTATATCCCAAATGACTTCACCTGTGCTGAGGGCAACGCCGAGGCAATGGTCATGCGCTGGAACTCTTGGGAACACGATGGGCTGGTGCAACGGCTGCTAGAGGCACTGGAAGACCTGCCGCCTATGCCTAATGTGCTAGCCACCATGCCTGTCATAGTCGAGGCACGAGAAGCACTGGACGAATCCAGGGCCAAAGGGAAATACATTACCCAGGGAGCATTGGGTGAACACTACATCAAAGCACTGTGGGCCATCGTGGATTGGCTGGATGACACTGACATCTCGTATCACAACTGCAGGACTGGAACGGCCTGAGTAATGGCAACCGTCGCACCCAAGGCAACCGAGTACCTTACCGAGCGGAGGGAATGCCCTGTCTGCTTCGCTACCCCCGAACCCCTGATAAACCTGGGTGAACACTACATCACCGACTTCCTAGATACTCCTAGCCCCAACCACGTCAAAGCCCCTCTGGAATCCCTCTATTGCCCCGAATGCCACCTGTTCATGCTTCGCCATGTGGTAGACCGTGACAAGCTGTACCGCCGTTACTGGTACAGGAGCGGCACCAACAGCACAATGGTCGCCCATCTACAGGCGATGGCGCAGGACGGCATAGAGCGCACTGGGCTAGCCCGTGGTGACGTTGTGGTGGACATAGGCAGCAATGACGGGACGACTCTTAATGCCGTGCCTGGAAGCGCCATCACGATAGGGTTTGAGCCTTCCAACATAGCAGAGGCCACTGTTGCAGGAAGACACATTATTAAGCCCACCTACTTTTCCAATGACGCTTATAAGAACATCATGGCTTCCAAGAGGGCTAACCTCATCTTTTCCACCGCGATGTTCTACGACCTGCCATCACCACAGAAGTTTGTGGGCGATATCGCCGAGATTATGAGGGGTGACGGCCTCTGGATACTGGAAATGAACTACCTGGGCAGCATGTTGGACAACAACGCCTACGATTTCATAGGCCATGAACACGTAAACCTGTATTTCATAAGCACGCTGAACAAGGTATTGCGTCCCGAAGGTCTGGTAATCACCGATATTGCCTTCAATGGCATCAACGGTGGGTCCATGAGGGCATATATCCGTCATGCACAGGGGGCAGTGGTAAGCCCAAACGTGGGTAAATCTCTGTATGCTGAGTCCAAGGGCCGTAACCCACTGAAATATAGGGATTTTGCCATAAAGTCCTGCGGGATCATGGCCCAAATCCGTGAATGGGTGGCTACAGCAGCCAGCGTGGGCCTATCCGTCTACGCAAAGGGGGCCTCCACCCGCGGGATGACCACGTTGCAGGCTTCTGGATTGGATTCGTCTGTTATAAGAGGTGCGATAGACATAAATCCAGCCAAGATAGGCAAATACATGGCCGGTGTAAACATTCCCGTGATTGATGAGGCTTCCCCCGAGGCTGATACGGCTGATTACAAGCTGATACTGCCCTGGGGGTTCTTGGAACAGTTCAAAACACAGGAAAAGGACTACCTAGATAACGGCGGGAAATTATTCGTGGCGTTTCCTACGCCAACGGTGATAACGAAAGGTGATGTGTAATGCGTTGCTTGATTACAGGTTCCCTGGGCCAGGACGGATACTACCTTGGCAAACTGCTTCAGGAGCAGGGGCACGAGGTATTCGGCATGGTATACCGGAAGGGCGACCACTCCGTGCCTTTTGGGACTCTTGTAAGGGGGGATCTTACAGACAGCGTTTCCATCAACCGGCTGGTAGAGGACATTCGGCCTGACGAGATATATAACCTTGGGGGCTTTTCCCATAGTGGGCAGAGTTATGGAACTCCTGAGAAGGTCTTGAGTATCAACGGTATGGGGGCTGTCAGGATATATGAGGCTGCGAGGCGGTACGTTCCCAACGCCAGGATATTCCAGGCATCCTCTTCTGAGATATTTGGTGACGCCCAGGCACCCCAGAGCGAAGATACAAGGGTTAGCCCCATCAACCCGTATGGAGCAGCCAAGGCGTATGCGCACCACATGGGAGAGGTGTATAGAACACAGGGGCTATGGGTGTCCTGTGGAATCCTATTCAACCACGCTTCCATGCACTCAGGGCTTGAACACCTTCCTCATAAGTTTCTGAATTATGCGTTTGAGATTTCCAAAGGTAGGGCAACGACCTTCAGAGTGGGGAGTCTCCACACCAAGAGAGACATAGGTTGGGCCGGAGATTATGTAAAGGCAATGGTTATGATGCTTCGACATAATCTCCCAATAAACCTAGTCATTGGTACAGGCAACTCTGTTTCAATGAAGGAACTTGGTGAAGAGATATTCCAATCCTTCGGGCTGAAGTTCTCTGACCATATAGAAGTAGACCCTGCTTTATATAGACCGTCAGAGATAAGCCATACCGAAGCTGACATTACCAGAGCCATGAAGACCATAGGATGGATCCCGTGGATTAGCGACACAGCGATGCTAGTAGATATGCTGGTAGGCGAAAGGGCGGCGGCATGACTACTAAGACCATGCAGGGCAAGAACTGGGGACAGATACGCACTGAGCAGAAGCTAATGGCTGTGCCGTCTGACCTCACAGGGAAACGTGTGCTGGACATAGGTGGGTATGATGGCTCACTGGCAGTGGTAGCGATTGAGCGTGGGGCCAAGGAAGCTACAGTTTTTGATAGCCAACAATATCACGGCTATGAGGACTACAAGAATCCTCTTTTAGAGAGACCGAACCTGTTTTTTATCCACGACGATATTATGAATCATCATGTGGGAGTCACCTTGGATTCCTTCAACCCCAGCAAGCCAGAGTTTGATGTGGTCTTTGCATTCGATGTCATGTATCACATGAAGAACCCGTATGCCTTTGCCGAGAAACTGTACGAGTTGACCGGAGAGGTTCTGTGCCTGAGCACACGCATCACCACAGGCGGCCCCGACTATTGGCGACTTTACAAACCGTATGAGCAACACCATAATGACCCTACAGTGGCTTGGAAGCCCACCTATGGCGGTCTGATAAAGCTGATGGAGATTGCCGGCTTCAAGAAGAACGTCATGGTGTATACAGAGCACCCAGGGATGTACGAAGAGGACGGCTTCGTAGTAATGAGGTGTTACAAATGACTATCAAGAAGAAAGGTTCCCAACACCAGCTAGTATCAGGCACAGGTAAGGTCTTAGGCACGCATCCCTCCAAAAAGGCTGCTGTCAAGCAAGAGCAAGCGATAAAAATCTCGCAACATAAGAAAGCCAAAAGGTAGGCCTAGGCCTTAGCTACGACCAAACCACCACGGTCAGTGCAGCTAACCCGCCTTTCGGTGTCGGAAGGTAATGCCCACCACAATAGATAAGAAGAGTCTCTTAGAAGAGATAGAGGTGTCCTTGCTGGAAGCACAGGACGGTAAGCCCCGTCGCCTCATTGAGAACTTCTTTATGATCCGTGATGAGCATGATGAGATTGTGCCCTTCAAGTACAATGACATCCAATCCAACTACGACGAGACCTCCACCCTACGTGACGTAAAGAATAAGCCCCGGAAGATTGGCTTCAGCACTCAGTCAATGGCAGAGGCATACGCTTTTTCCATCGCCATACCCAACTTTGAGGTTCTGGCCCTTACTTACGACGACGAAGAAACCTCCTACCTATTCGGAATGGTGGACACTTTCCATGAAAACATGCCTGAAATACTGCGACCAAAGCCCACGGCTCATTCCACGACCCACATGGAACTACTCAACAAGTCATCACTCACTGTGCAGACTGCCGGAGGTAAGAGGAAAGGCAGGGGCAGAACTCCGTCTTATGTTCTCTTGGACGAGATGGCGCAGTACGATGAGACACAGCAAGAGGAGATCTATACGTCTATCATGGGGTCGGTCCCGCCTTGGGCTAGGGTCAGAATACAGAGTACACCCAAGGGCATAGGTAACAAGTTCCACTCGCTGTACACGGGTGCGCTGGACGGTACAGAGGTATGGTCGCCGTTCTTTTACCCCTGGATGTGGATGCCTGAAAAACACACCCTGGAACTGGGTAGCCAGCACGCTCTTGGACATGATCGGGGTCATCTGAACTATACACAGGATGAACAGAACCTTATAGAACGGTGGAATGCGGAGCATCCCGAACACCCTATTAATGAAGACAACATCAGGTGGCGCAGAATGCGTCAGTCGGACCTCAAGGAAACCTTCGGGCAGGAGTTCCCTGAAGACGATATTACGTGCTTTATTGCCACATCTGAGACTGTATTCCCTACGGATGAGTTGAATATGCTGGTTTCTATTGCCAGAGAGCCTTTGCATACTCAGATGGATGGAGACTGGAAGACATGGCGGCGGCCAGAACCAGGGCGGCACTACTGTATTGGCGTAGACTGTGCATCCGGCATCGTAGGGCGGGACTACTCTGGTGCTACAATCGGTACGGACGACGGTGAAGTAGTCGCTACCATCAAGGGTTATTACGGTGAGACTGAGATGGCACGTATCGTCTATGACGCTGCCATGATGTACAACGAAGCCTTTGTGTTGAATGAGCGGCAGAACGCCTACGAGTTCCAGCGTGTGCTTACTCAGGACTTGAACTACAAGAACGTCTACCGCCACAGGGACAACGCTGGCTTCCAAAAACCTGAACGTGACCTACCCCTTGGGTTCCCCACCACAGGCGGCGGTACAATGGCAGGGGGCAATAAGAACAGGTTAATAGAAACCATGCGTACTGCCCTCAAAAGTGACGGTTTCCGTTGCCCTGATAAGGCTATGCTAAGGGAGTTGGTGGAGTACAAGCAGCACAGGGACGGTACTTTCGGTGCGCCCAAGGGTAAGGGCAAACATGACGACATGGCTATGTCTGCTATGCTATACCTGTTGGGACTTCAGGCAATGCCCTTTAGACGGCGTGGTAGAAATCAAAACACTAACTCGTCTCCCGTGAAGTTCGACTCGGTGGAGGTCTTTGGATAATGGCTGACGTTAAGCTCGTAAAACCCCGCCGTGGAGCATCGGGTGAAGACCAGGAGATGGTCAACGCTGCTAACAAGGCTGCCCAGGAGTTGATGGATCCCTGGAAAGACAGAAACAGCCAATGGGTGAAGGACCGCCAGCAACTCACCATGTCCTACAAGGCCAGGGTCAACCCCTATGAACTGATTATGACCAATGACATCCCTGTCCAGCACGCCTTTGCTACGGCTATCTTGGCAGGTAAAGAGCCACGGTTCCGTCTGCCCATAGGTGGGGCTGAGGATGGCAATCAGCGTAACCAGATGAACAAGTCTGAACGCTTGATTGATGCTGTGTGGCGAGAGATGGACAAAGGGCATAGGCGGCAGGGCAACGGCGGTCTGTTGCATGACATCATGTTCTACGCCGACCTTGGGGGTATCTGTGTTTTTCCAAGGCTGGGCGGCAAGCCCTCTACGCCTACCTTCCACCTGACGGTGTATGACCCCATCAACTGTTATCCTGAATACGGTGAGTTGGGGCTGTTGCGTTGGGTAAGGGTGTATTCCACTACCACGTCCGATGCTTTTGCCATCGCTGCCAGCCAGGGGTGGAATACCGATAAGATAGACTTGAAAAAGGACACCACTCAGGTTGTGAACCTGTGGAATACTGAGTGGGACGATAAGGGCAAGGTCAGCGTATTCAACACGGTAATCATGTCCGGTGAAGTAATGAAGCCCAAGACCGACCACACCAAGACGTTTGGTGAGTCAATCCCCGTGCAGATGATAGGGGTAAATGGCATTCCCACGTCACCGTATACAGACCCGTTCATGCAGGCCAACGATAACGTCGGTGTGAACGTCCGTGGTTCCACTAAGGACTGGGGCCGTCCTGTGTTCTACATGAACCGAGAGTTAGCTAAGGCTTTGGACAGGAACTACACGTATTCTGCTGAAATCTCACGCCGTCATGCAATCCCTCACTACGCCTACTACTCCGATGAGGGTATGCAGACCATGACCCCTAAAGAGTTTGAGGAAACAATGGTACACAACTTCAGGGGTGATGAGAGGTTTGAGATGATTACGCCTGCCACCAGCCCAAGAGAGCGAGAGACAATCATCCAAGGGCTTGAGGGTAAGATGGCTCAGGGTGCGTTGTCTAGGCTGGTTATGGGTATCTTGGACTCCAATGAGATTTCTGGTGTAGCCCTTGAGAGGGCCATCACGCAATCGAGGTCAATACTCCAGCCCTATGTTATGGCTGGTGAGCATGTAATTAGTGATTCCATGATGTCCCTACTTGGGCAGATGAAACGGCGTAATGTCAAAGTCACGCTGGAAAGCCGTAGCTCCACCCTTGGCCCTGAGTTGGGTTATGTTCGAGAGGACTACACCGCATCCGAGGACATCCCTGACGTGTCCAACGTGCAGGTCACCCTGCCTATGAATCTTCCTGATAACACGTTGCTCAAGTTGGACATGGCACGCATAGCCATACCGGGGCCTGAGCCTATTCTGCCTCAACGGTATGCCCGTGAGGAAATCATTGGGGTGCAGGATGAGGCCAACATGGAAAAACTGCTTGAGGAAGATAGGGTCAAGTTGTCCCCCGCGGTGCAATCGGCTAAACAGATGGCTGGACTCAGGCGTGTCATAGCAGATATGCAGGCCAGTCCTAACATTTATACCGAGGAGGAGGTGGAGGAAGTGCAGCTTGCTTTATTAAGCATGCGTGAGCAGTACAAGCAGTTGGTTGCCCCTGCCACGCAGCAAGGGCAGAACCAGGTGTCCAACAGGCAGCCCAGTCCTCAGTCCAGCCCACCTGAGGACAGGAACAGGGGTTCAAGCAACCTTGAGGCTGAGGCCGACATATCGTCAACCATCCCACGGAACGGAACCAGCACAAATGTTGGGCAACAGCTTAGGGACAGGCTGACACAGCAGAGGCCGTAATATGCCACACGCACCGGGACACGTAGCAGACAATATAGATGAAGTCTTCAAACTGCTCTTCGGGACATACCCGACGATAGAAGAGCGGTTGACCTTCGTTGAGGCATGGCGTGGCGCCAACCACAACCTTGCACCTATATTCCAGGAGCAGGGCTTTGTGATACCGCCAGGCTTTATCCCTGAAGCAGCAGTCAT
This sequence comes from Candidatus Pacearchaeota archaeon, assembly GCA_002690445.1. Next base: position 16,668 of record NZER01000249.1, on the reverse strand, counting down.
GCAGGAAGTCCTTGGCGAAGAGACGTTCCGGACTCTGATTGTCAACGCCGTAAGCGCCGAGTTGGAGCGGGCTAACGGTGTGGCTCGACAGCAGATGTTCATTGAGGCAGCACGGGTAAAAGGGATACTCCCTGCCCCTGAGGATGAGGATGGCTGGGCTTTCTTGCAGGATATATTCAGGCAGATTGACCGTGCATCACAGATAGCGGGCATAAACGTGCCGTTTGCTGAGGTTATCGAGAGCCGATTGCCAGAAGGCATCAACGAATTCCGAGAGTTGCAGGACAGGCAGGCACGGTTTGAGGAAAGCTTCTCAACTGGCTTTGACAGGGTTGTGGCGCAGCAGGGTATCGAGTTTGCCACCGTGGACGAAAGAAGGCGTGTTCGCCTGGAGTTGGCAGACGAGTTCAGCAACGCACAGTTCACATCCGAGCAGGAGATTGCAGTAGAGGACTTCCTCAACGAGAATCTTCCGGCGAAGATAGGAACAGTGAGGGCTGCAATCGCCACAGAGGAAGGCCAGGACATTTTCGATGCCACGCTAGCCAGATTGCGCCAGATAGACCCTGAGAGGGCTGCTAGGCTAGTTGGTGCCCCACCTGCTGGTGCTGGTGCGGTCAGTGAAGGCATCGAGGAAGTCAATCGGCGTCTTGGTTTGGACATAGCAGACACGTCAGGACTCACAGAGGCTCAAAGGCAACAGTTGACTATCAATAGGATTGATGCCAACCGTAGAGTCAGTGAACTAAGGCGTCAACTCGCACTTGAGGGGCCAGATGCCCCAACTGATACAGCACGGGCGCTGGCAGAGGCAAAACGTATAGCGGAAGAAGCGTTCAGGCTGGAATCTGATGCTGCACAACAGGCCCAGGCTAGTGACGCTGTTGCGTCTGCGCCTTTCGACTTCAGTAATTCTGTGTTTGGTGCAGAACAGGGCACGCTTGATGCTTTTGTTGCAGCAACCATTAAGAATCCTCAGTTCGGACAGTTCATCACGGGACAGTTCGCAAGTCTGAAGGAACAGTTCGAACAGGGTGGTGCCAACATACCGTTCTCTACCTTCCTGCAACAACAACTGCCTACTCTAGGAGAGGATTTCAACAGGGTGTTCACGGCAGGTCGGGCTGGAAGCGCCCAATCTGCAATTCCTGGGGTGCCAAACTTCACTGAAGCAAGGTTCGCAGCAGAGCAAGGTACATTGGAATCATTTGCCAGAGCAAACATCCGAGATACAGACTTTGCCAGATTTGTAACGAGTCAATTTGAGCCTCTAAGAGCAGGGTTTGCAGAGAGTGGTGCAGGCAGGCCATTCGCTACGTTTGTTGAAGAAGAACTACCCGGCCTTGAGCAACAGTTTGAGGGACAGCTACAAAAGGTACGGCAAGCGAAGGGAAGGCGTAAGGCTGCTGTAGCACAACTACAAAGGCCAATCGGTAACTTGCCAACAAGATAATGAGCACAGAAAGAAACGCCAATGAGGAACGGGTAACCCTAGAAGAGCCATCCCTTGCAAGGCTGGCCCGACTTCTAGGTGGTCAGTCTGTTAACCAGCCACCACAGGAGTCTGCGCTTACAGGGACTATGCGCCAGCAGTTGACCAGCAGTGTTACCGCTAGGCCCACACCAGTTGACCCCTCAACTAGGCCACCTGAGGCTCAAGAACAGGAAGCTCTGCTCGGCAGACCCCTAACAGCAGCAGAGAACATTGAGTTTGAGGCTCTGCGTGCTCAGCAAGAGAACGAACCGACCTTCCTTGACAGGGCAAGAGACGTTGGCAGGGCTACTGCTGGCCTCTTTGTGTCCTCATTCAACCAGTTCAGGGCACGACAGCCATTCATTGGAGTAAGAGACGAACACCCGCCTACGGGCACAGTTGCGGGACCACGTGCCGTAGGTGAGCGCACCCGTATTGACGAACAGCTAGGTATCGGGGAAGTTGGGGTAGACCTTGCCAAAGGATTCCTACTTCCCTGGACGGCGCCTGCTAAGGCCAGTGGTCTATTCGGCCCACGCATCCAGGAAGAGGGGGAGCAGGAACAGGAAGACCTTGCTAACTTTGCGATGAGTGACCTTGGCGCTGTTGCCTTGGGAATCCCAGTAACAGCAGGGCTTGTTGGTGGTATGGAGCGGGCGTGGGCAGGGTGGCTACTAAGGCGTGGCCTTCCTTCAAGCAAGACCGTCATAAGGTCTGCGCCAGAGGAAGTCCAGGCCATGTCTGAGGCGATGGTCTACCAGCCACAGCTACGGCTCGGCAGGAAGCTGGACTTGGAAGCTGCTGTCAGTCGGGCGAACATTATGCTTCAGCATGATAGGCCCGGGAATCTCAGCGCACTCAGTGACTTCTTGCTGGACAGGATTGCCATTCCAGGCACAGACCCGAAGACACTGCGAAGGGTTATCCGTCCTGGGCTGGACATCCCTGACGATATTCTTGTTTCATGGGTAGCACAGAATTCCGCACGGGCTGAGTTTGAGACACTGGCGTTCAGCACAGAAGGGCGCCTACTCAACATGATAGAGACGAACTTCGGGAAGGGGACAGCACGTGGTGCCAAGTCTGATGTCAAGTTCATTGGCAGTGAGACACAGGCCCAGAACCCCATAACAGGAACAGCCAAGGACATCTTTGAGAACCCTGAACTGTACGAGTTGAGTGCTGCACAACGGCGTGTCATCCAGCAGTGGGAGTTGAGGAACAACGAACTGCTTGACATGGCAGGTAAGGGCTATGGCGCCCAGATTGGCAGGTTCCAGACTAAGCCCAGCGCTGCGTTTGTTGCCACCATCTCAGACAAAGACATTACGTTGGGGGCGCTTGTCTCAGGGCGCACACGCACAAGGGCGTTCACTACTGCCCGTGACAGGATGCTGACGAACAAAGACTTCACTCCGCAGACTGACATGCTGTATATCCTGCGAGCTATGGACGATTCCAAAGCTGTCGCAGTTGGCAATGCCGTGTGGAAGCAGGTATTGGGTGGTAAGACACGGCTGGAAATGATGGAAACCACACACCCGCTTCTGTTTAACAAAATGCGGAAGCTCCGAACTAGGGTGCAGAGCCTCAGGGGAACAGCAGGTAGGCTGGACACTAAGCTACGGGATGCGGTTGACGACTTCCTGGAGTCTGCCCATGACCCCGAAGACTTGGTTGCGTTCAGTGAAGCACTGGATGTCAAGCTGGTGTCTGGCAAGAACGCAGGCAAGAACATAGCCGACATCAACAAAGACCTTAGGGCTGTGCGGAAAGAGATACGGGAGCTACAGCCAGCGTGGAAGGCAGCAGACCTGGGCGATGTAGAGTTCATACAGGACGGCATCTTCAGGTACTTCCCTAAGGGTGACGCCAAGTTCATCAGGCAACTGTCAGAGACAAGGAACAATGCGTTCCTGAAGTTCATTGAGAACTGGCGTAACATAGCGTTCAACGCCGACCTATCACCGTTGGTAGGTGTGCAGGCGCCTCTTGGTTTCTTTGCTGACCCTGTGGGTACAGTGAGGCAGATGTCAGGAGCAATCAAAGGCTCTGTCTATGAGAAGGATGTACTGCGTGCGTTCAGGGCTGAGACTCTGGCACGTGCCATCAGGGAAGACCCCGTGATATGGCGAGAGTTCGCCTTCGCTACTGGTAGGCCAGTCCGGATGGGTACGCCTGCTGAGTTCGCTGGTGGTCTGCTCAACCGATTCCCTGGATTCAAGAGAGCCAACGAATCCATGTTTGGCATGATAACCAAGATGCAGCAGAGGCAGTTTCAGTCACACATGGGCCACCTTGTTGCGGAAGGCGTAACCCGTGAAGAGGCAGCGCTGTTGTCTGGTGACCTTGTGAATAAGGTCATCCCTATGCTGAACCCAGCCAGACTGGGGCAGTCACGTGCCAGGGCAGACCTACTCCGAACACTGACAACATCCATATCCTTTGCGGTCAAGCCAGCAGAGCTTATGCTGGACGCTGCGAGAGGATTCGTGAAGTTGGGGCTTGCCTCAAGGCCAACACAGAAAGAACTGCTTGGCACAAAGGTATTCAGTTCCATCATGGGTAGCGTTACGGCGCTGTCTGTAACAAGCAACGTCTCCCACGCCATCAAATATGGGTTGAGCGTAGAGAACGCCGTGTTGGATTCCTTCAACCCCAACAAGCCAGAGTTTATGGCCTTCGTCAACCCAGCCTCTCGACAGAAGAGAGTAGTGGGATTGGGTGGCCCATACAGGTCATTGCTCAGGGCCATCTACCCACGCAGGGTGGAGGGCGTGCCTGTGCTGGTGCCTTTCGGTGGTATGTTGCAGTGGTTCAGGAGCAGGGCAACCCCCGCCATTGGCACACAGCTAGACCAGCTTGCTAACCGAGACTTCACTGGTATCACCATCAGGAAAGAAAGCAGTGTCCCAGGCCAGATACTTGAGGCGCTAGCTTATGAGCTTGAGGGTGCGTTGCCACTGGCTGGTGGTGTAGCGATGGAAGGCTTGAGGACAGGCCGACCTGCTGACGAAATCCGAGACGATGCCGTAGCCCAGTTCTTGGGCGTTGACCTGCGTGTGGAGTCTCCCTTTGCTCAGAGGCAGGATGATGTCAAGGCATGGGCTAAGGAACGGGGACTAGTTATCACCAGCTACTACGACCTTGAGCCACGGCTGCGTAAGCTCTATGACAAGGAGAATCCTGGAGTAGCAGCATCTATTATGGCTGAGACTGAGCGCCGGGCTGAGGGTGGTGGTGACCCACGTGCAGAGCGCAGGGTAGCCGCCGAGGAAGCCCGTCAGGAAAGCACAATCCGACAGACGAGGGACGACAACCTGCTCGCTAAGCGACTCATGGACGGTGTTGAGTGGAAGGAACGGCGCCGACTGCGACAGGTTGCACTGAACGCAAGGCGTGACCAGATATACAACGACCTTGATGCAGTGACACCCAAGACCATAGTGGACAAATACTACGCTTTCATTGACGACCAGGAAGTGATAGACGGTGGGATTATGACAGCCCACGGCTGGGATGAAGTGGACAGGTGGATGGCGTCACTGTCTGCACAAGAGCAGTCAGAAATCATGCGTAACGTGGGGCTGGGTGAGTACACAGACACGGAGCGGAAGTACCTGGCTGACATAGACCTGCTTCAACCCTACTTCGACGCCATCCCCGATGCCTTTGGGGAAGACAGCATCGAAGCCAAGATATGGAAGCGGTTCCAAAGCCTGTCAGGAGACTCTAAGACACGGTTTGAGTTGCTGAACGCATCCGTACTGAGCAGCCTGAGTAGTATAGAGCGCCAACTGAGAGATGAGATGGCTGCTTTCGACATCGAGATTGACAGCGCTGCCGTCCTATGGTTCGGCGCCTCTCCAAAGCACCCTGAGAACAAACTGGCGAAGTCTATCCGTGATACTGAACTCATCGCTGAATAGACGGATTTGCGTTTAAACTCAAAACTCTCCGCTATTAAGTAACCCCATTGGGTACTTACCGTCTTGACACGCTTCCCATTCGGCTATATTTCTGTCCTTAACTAAGTTACGTTCCAAGGTCGGCCTATAGGTCGCACCAGAGGACTAGCTAGGGAAGGAAAAAAGAATATGGCTGACGAGAAGGAAGGAACGCAGGCCACTGCTGAGGGCACAACCCCGAAACCTGAGGTCAAGGTGGATGTCACAAAGACCCCAGAGTTCAAGCAAGCCTTATCTAATGCAACTTCGGCTATCCAGAAACAGACTGCGGAAGCCAACAAGCTAGTCAAAGGCCTAACAGGTCAGGTTACTAGTTTGACCAGCGAGGTAGAAGTGCTACGGCTGGCTGGTGACGACCCAGAAGCGTTAGAGGCAGCAAGGACATCCCTGAAAGATAAACAGGACGCCCTTGAAATCCAAAGGCAAGCCCAAGAACAGGTATCGGATGCCCAAACGCTAGCCCGACAAAGCACTCAGATTATTCTAGCGGCTCAGTACAAGTTGGAATTGGCTGACCTGGAACAGTTTGAGTCGCTTGCAGACATGCAGTCGGGTGCCAAAGACCTCTACATAGCACGCCTTGAAGCCGAGAAAGCTAACGGCGCACCGCCAGTAGAGACTGAGGCAGAGCAGGAAAGCAGCAACGGCTTTGATACCGCCAAAGGTTCTGCGGTATCGCAGGGCAAGAATTGGCCCCAAATAGTTCTTTCTGGACCCGAAGGCCGCAAAGAGTTCCAAGAGCATTTGAAGTCTCTTAGGGCTAACACACGGAGATAATTGAAAAACAATGGCCTATGAACTGTTAGGAGTAAATGGTCTAACCCTTGAGAATAAGCAGACGTATGACGCTCTGCTGATTGAAAGGGCTGTACCTGAGCTTGTTCACTCCGGAATGCACGGTGTCCAAAGGGACATCCCTGCCCGTGGTGGTAACAGCATCGAGTGGCGTGGCCTTGCCAGGATTGCTGGAACCACTGGTTCACTCACTGAAGGTACTCCAGGTGCGGAGATACAAATTACCTTCACCAACGTCGCTGCAACCATTTTGCAGTACGGTAAGTTCATCATCGTGTCCGACATCGCCTCTATCCAGTCCATTGACGACGTGGCCCAAGAGTCCGTTGGAATGCTGGGAGAGCAGATGGGAGACACTCGTGACCTGTTGGCACGGAACGTACTTGTGGGTGGCACGACCATCCAGTACGCCTCCACTGCTGGGTCAAGGGCACAAGTTGGTTCGGGTATGTACCTGAACTGGGCTGAGATTGTGGAAGCGGTTTCCACACTTGAGGCCAACGACGCCAAGCGGTTTGAGGACGGGACTTACCACGGAATCATCCACCCGTACACCAAACGGGACATGTTTGAGGACACCACCATCGTTGACAACATGCAAGAGGCTGCTGTACGTGGCGCTGACAACCCTCTCTTCACGGGGCAGGTGACAGACGTTGCGGGAGTCAGGTTCTTCTTGACCACCAACGCTGATGTCCAGTCTTCGGCTGGCCTGTCTGGTGCTGACGTTTACAGGACTGTGGTTATCGGCAAGAACTACTTCGTAGAGACGGAGCTTGCAGCCGCAACCGCACGAATGTACGTGCAGCCAGGTGGTGGAGTCAGTGACCCGTTGAATCAGCGCAGCACCATCGGCTGGAAGATGGCCTACGTCGCCGCAAGGTTGAACAACAACTTTGCCGTCGTCGTTGAACATAACACCAGCAGCAGCACTGCTGCGTAAGCAGACGGTAGCTAATGTGGGGAGGGTTGCCTTCGGGTGGCCCTCCCCAGAAAGAAGGTAACAATGGCAACAATAGAGAAGACCGCAGCCAACGGGTATAACCCCTGCGTCAACTGCGGAGAGGTGCTTCATCGCAAGATGATGACACAGCACCTCAAGTACGCATGTGAGTCCATCCCCGGTAAAGACCCCAACCAACCTTTGAGTGACTTGCCGCCAGGCAGTTACGTTGGGGTTGGCACAGCCCAGCACAAGAAGGCTTGGACATGGGCTGACTTGGAGGAACGCTATCCACGTGAGAACTGGGTGTCAGAGCGCATCATGTACGCCCCTCTTGGCGGTGTCGTATGGAACGGTCTGCACGTAGACTTCCAAGCGGGTGTCACTGGTTGTTTCCGCACCACTGGTAATAAGCCAGGGCGTGTCCCAATCTACGAACGCAAGATACCGAACCCTCACTACGACACCTACGTTCGGAGCCTTGACTCTGATATGCGTGTGAACCAACAGCCTGAGATAGGGATTGGCACAGCCGTTCCCCCGTCTGTTGGGCCTCTGGAACCCCAGGTGTTTATTGACACCGAAACGGGGGACCGTGTTGCAGACCCCTACTAGGCCAACACTCGGCTTATCAATGATCGTTGGGGGTGCCGCCTTTGCAGAGGGCGGGACTGGTGCACGTGACTTAAAGGAAATGCTAGAGTCTATGCGACCAGCGGAATGTGATCAAATGGTTATCGTGGATACTGGGGTTAGGGAAGACGCTCTGCAAGTGCTGGCTGATGAGTCTGCCTATAGAGCAGAACAAGGATTAGCCACTATTGAAGTGCCCAAATTCAAATGGATAGATGATTTTGCGGCTGCTCGTAATTATTCCTTTTCGTTTATTAAGACCGCATTCTGGCTTTGGGCTGACTCAGATGACCTCGTTGAATACCCCCAAGGCCTGCGTGAACTCATCCAAGAGACGTTAGAGACTCCTGGTGGCAGTGAGGTAGGTGGCTTCTGGTTGCCATACCGATACGCCTTTGACGAGTACGGTAACGCTACTACGCTTCACGACAGAGAACGTCTTATGAAGACGAGTGTGGGCTGGTCATGGGATAGGCGTATACATGAGACGTGTGCGCCTTCTAGAGCTACTGTATGGGCAACAGACCAGCGCACCATAATGAACCACTACAGGGGTCACGACAACCACAGTGAACGTAACCTCAAGTTATTGCTCCGGATGCACGAGGAAGAGCCAGAGGACTTGAGGGTGTGGCGTGACTTGGGGAATCAGTATTATTCCAACAATGAATGGGAAAAGGCAGTGGAGTGGTATGAGCAAGTAGCGGTGAATCAGTCTGTTCCGATGGAACGGTGGCAAGCGATGTGTTATGCCGCCAATGCGTACCGCGAACTGGGACGGCTGAAGGACGCACTCAGGATGGACAACGTAGCCATCCTAACGATCCCTGACTGGAATGTACCTTATTATGGCATGGCGCAGACATACGCCCTCATGGAGGAGTGGGAGAAAGCAAAGTGGTGGGCATTGGAGTCGCGATCTAAGGGAATACCCAACCGTATCCTGTTCGTAAGTCCTCTGGATGCCATGACCAAGGCTGCTGACGTACTTCTGGTGGTTCATACCCAGTTGGGGGATTACAAGGCAGCGTTGGCTGAGTGCGATACATACCTTGAGTACCGACCCAAGGATGAACGGATACTTGAGCAAAAGAAGATTATCGCTGCTGCTCAGGTCGAAAAAGATACACGTGAAGACTTCCTTGCTGCCTCTCGGTTGCTCACTGATTCAGAGGTAGTAAATCTTAGGCATCGCTTGGACGGGGTATTAGAGCATCCCCAAGCTAGGAACGTGTGGGTGCCGGCCTTGTTGAGAGAGGCTAGGCGTGGTACACAACCAGAGGTGGTTTTCTTCTGTGGACCATCGCTGTACCCCTGGCGTCCTGGTACACCAGAAGAGATTGGAGTGGGTGGCTCTGAAACAGCAGCCATAGAGATTGCCCGTAGGTTCGCTAACGACGGATACCGCACCATTGTCTATAACGATTGTGGTGGAGAGGAAGGCGTGTACGATGGAGTCCATTATGTTGACTTCAATCGGTTCCGTGTGGACGACAACCCCGACATCTTTGTATCATGGCGACAAGCCGCTATGGGCAATGACCCGCAACTAAAGGCTGGGCAAAAACTCCTGTGGAACCATAACCTTTACGTTGGTGGGCTGGATGCACGTTCAGCTGGTGGTTTCGATAAGATACTAGCCCTCACAGAGTTCCATAAGGAGGCCATGAAGCAGGTATATCCCTTCCTTAAGAAGGCCACGTTTGGGCTTGCACCTAACGGCATCAACCTTGATAGGTTCCATCCAGAGGTTATGCCTGAGAGACAGCCTCACAAGGTTGTGTACTTTTCCAGCCCAGACCGTGGGCTGTACGAGTTGCTACAGATGTGGCCTGAAGTGACTAAACGCATAACCGATGCTGAACTCCACGTGTTCTACGGGTTCGATAACCTGGATAAGTCCATAGCACGTGGTGACAAAGGGGCAGCAGAGGTGCGTGACAAGATCATGTCCGTATCCATGCAGCCCAACGTGCAGTGGCGTGGCAAGATTTCACAGACTGAGTTAGCCAAGGAACTGCTATCAGCGCAGATGTGGGCGTATCCGGCAACTTGGTACGAAGAGTTCTGTATTGCAGCCTTGGAAGCAATGGCTGCGGGGTTGTATATTGTGACCTCTGACAGGGGCGCATTGCCAGAGGTACTTGGGCCTGTTGGAGATAGGGTAGGTGTGACCAACCGTTTGCATCCAGGGACCAAGAAGTGGCAAAAGATATTCACTGGCCTCATATTCAACGGCTTGCTAAATACAGAGGAAAAAGGTATCAATAGGGAGAGCGGCCCTGCTAGGGCAGCCTTATTCACATGGGACGCCAGCTATGAGGCATGGAAGTCCCTGGTGGAGCAGCCAGTAGCCGTCTGATATGGGTAACTCACAGTTCGATAAGCAAGAGATACTAAACCGAGTCTTGGTTGACGCCACTGGCCGCCTAGCTGTCAACACTGACGTAGGTGACGGTAGGCCGAAACAGGACAACACGCCTCAACGGGTATGGAACAAGGTGTTTGACTCAGCAGCCAACGTACTCAATCTCTCGATGTCATAAAGAGGAAAGGAAATGCCAGGTAACTCACAGTTTACAGAGCAGGAAATCCTTAATAGGGCGTTTGACCCTGTCAACAACCGCCTGAATACCAATATCGCTGCGTTGCTGGCCCAGACTAACACCTGGACTGCTGCTCAGACTTTTGGTGACATAGTTCTGACTGGACACATTACCCAGGCCACTACGGGGAAATTGCTTGACTGGTCAAACGGTAACTCTGGCGCAACTGCTAGGTTCACTCAGGGTATCCGTATTGAAGACAACGACATCAACAACAACGCCTTGGAGTTTATGAAGATTCAGGGCGGCGTTGCTGAGATAGCGTTCTCTTTTGAGAATGATGGGGCTGGCTATCACATTATCGCTGGGTATGGCTCAGGGCACGGCTCTGTGCCCGACCAAATGCGAGTCAATGTGTCCGGTTCCAACTTGTGGAGATGGACAAGTGCGGTAGCCACAATTCTAGGCAACCTTGTACCGGAAGCCGACGGCACCCGTGACTTGGGTGTAGAGACTACTGCTCAGTGGGCCAACGTATGGTCTGACCTAATCAATGGTGCCGACTATGGATATGATAACGGCTGGCGGTCTCTTGAGTCCGAGACATACCTAGGGTATGGGCCTGGGATAGCCTTTGACTTCGGCCCTCATTTCGTGAAGGGGAAGGCGTTGAGTGTACAGCGTGTCCAAATTGGGACAGAGAGTGTGGCGACAAAGCACAACAGGGCGGGTGAACCAACCAAGTTCAAGAACATTCCTGTATATGATAGGCAGAAAGTAACAGACCTTGCTAGTCGGCCCAAGTTTGCTGTCACCGAAGACTTCATTGAGTTCCAGGGTCGCAGGCTCACCCCTGACATCCTTGACAAGCTGATTGGATTGACGAGGTAACAATGGAGATAACCCTAGCGTATGCAGAGGAACAGCAAGCTATGCTGTCTGAGCAGGCAAGGCGTATGCACGAAGCCTCTTTGCGCCTTGAGGGAGCAGCAGCAGGATGGCGTGATGTAATAGAAGCCCTCAACGCTCCTGAAGAAACAGAAGAGGCTAAGCCTAATAGCTATGCCAATCAGTAATGAAACAAAGTACGCACTCAGACACCGTGTTAGCCGGGCCTTTAGAGACCTCATTGCGGTCAATGGGAGCCTGGTAGGTCCGACCACCTCTCGTTTCCACAGTCCCAACCTTATCTTTGAAAGGGATACGGATGTAAAGGGTGGTGAGGTATCCTTCTGGCAGGGTGGTGGATTGTCCCTAGCTGGGGAACCGCTTGGTGCGCCGAGGGTTATCACTTCCGCTACGCCTGGTGCGGCAGGTTCACAAGGCCAGATAAACACCCACGTTCTTTGGGGTGCTGCTCCCTCCACCAACTCAGGTTGGGAAATCCACAAGCTGTTTGAACGCGCCCAGTATGATGACGCTATCAATGGTGCAATTCGTAGGGGTGGGCGCAGGCAGTTGTCCCCTGGTGAGGAATACTTCATTGGTAATTCCTACCTGCGTAACTCGGCCTTTGACATTATTCCGAAAGGTGAGGCTCTGGCCGCTAACCTGACTACACAGCCTGCGGGTTGGACAAAAGATGCCAACTCCACAACTCAGATAAGAAGCGCATTCCCGTTCCAAGGGCGGCATTACCTTCAACTAATCACTGACGGTAATAACTTAGGTCGCTTTCATCAAACTATGTTCGACTGGGCAAAAATAGCTGGTGAGACGGTCACCCTCAACGCAATGGTTTGGGCAAATACAGCAGATAGGGTGTCTATTGAACTTAACTCTACTGAATCTTCAAAACATCCAGCTACGTCAGGGAATGATGGTGAAGGTCTTTGGCGAGAACTCAGTGTTGAAGTAACACTTGCAAACAACGTAAATGACGTTAATGTGAGTTTGGAAGTCACTGCTGGTTCTACTGTGATTGCATCCATTGGCAAAATATGGTTGTCTGGTGGCCCCATACAGTATGAATACCCCATAGAGAACAGGTGGGCGTTTATTCAGGACGTGTACGTTGAGGACAACCTGCACCAGTGGACTCCGTTGCCCAAAGAGTGGTGGTACATTAATAAAGATAGAACCCCACGTGAATTGGGATTCGTAAGAGATTTTTATTCCCCAGAGGCAGGCCGAGCATACAAGATAACAGGCCAGACATACCCAACACCTAACCCTGCTGAAAGCGACAACATTGAGATTGACCCAGAGTATGCCTTTGCTCGGACGTTCCACAACCTGTATATGCAACTACCCCGTGGCAATCAGCAGAGCGTGGCCTTCAGGGAGTTGGCCTTTCAAGCTGAGAGGGAAGCTGCTGACTGGGAGCGACGTTCTCAGGTCAAGCCCATGCAAGGCTCTAAGCCCGTGGAGGATTTGTAGTTGTGGCAGTGCATGACATAGTCCTGAATGGTAACACCTACGCCCTAACAGCACCCATTCAGAGATATAGAATACCCCAGCAGCTTCCCGGTAACCGTGATAACGCCCGGTTTCTACGGGCTAACGACCCGAAGCTAGAACCTTACTCATTTAGCGACTGGTCGGGTGGGTTCGGTACGCCTTTTATCCGGCCTGGGCACGATGAAGACCTCCGGGGCTTCTTCGACTCTGAGTGCAACACCATGTGGCGTCAAGGCATTGTATTGCCATTGGTTCCACAAGACATAACCGAGCCTGACTATCCCAATACTAACCGCCAGGTAACGTGCTCGACAATCTTCGGTGGTGCGACATGGGCTGGGTTCACACCTAACACTGCTGCTGATGCCAATGAATACCCTCTTGCCCGTAACTTCTCTGGTAGCGCATGGCAAGGTGGTGGAGTAATAGTGGGTAATGATACGGGATGGCTGTACGACCTGATATCTGCCGGAGACCGGATGTACTGCATCCTTGGCATAGACCCTAATGACCACATTCTACGATATTCTCTTGACGGGGTGACATGGTATCCGCCTAGTACTACAGCCGTAACCCTAAACCTGTTGACAGACCATGAAGTGTACGATGGTGCGAAGCTGGCCTGGGATGGTTTAAATGTGGTAGTTGCATTGAGCAACCAAGTAGCGGGCACCATAGACATCCAAGTGTCCACCGATGGGGGTAACACTTGGGGCAATCCTGCGGGTGGTGCAATCTCTGTCGATTCAGGAGGCGGGCCTAATGGGTTGCAAGCGTACCTGGATACAGGCGGTAGCACCGCCATCTATCTTGGAACACGAGAAGGGTTGTGGCTGATTGACCTGGCTGCTGCGTCTGCTGAACTCCTAATCAGTATGCCTACTGCTTCTGAGAATTGTCGCAGGATGGCTGTTCACAACGCCAGCCTTTACATACCTGTGGACCACGGGGCCGATTCTCCATTCGGAATGAAGAAACTCACCGTTGGAGATACAGGCAGGCTGATTGAGGATGTGGGCCTTGACACGAAGCAGGGCATCCCTGCCAATATGCTTGGTGCTGTCTTGTGGATGCGCTCAATAGGGCCTTGGTTGTTCGCCAGTGTTGAAGGTCTTGGTTCAGGTCGGCACGCAAGGATAATCAACATTACTGGTATTCAGAATGAAGGCTGGGAGAATGTCTACAAATGGGCAACGGAGTCCAACGACCCTATCGCTTGGTTTGAAGGGTCAGGTAACGACCTGATATTTCAGGAAGGTGGTTTTGCCAAGGGGCTTAATGACACGGGGGATACGAAGTATCTTAAGAATCTCTTTCTTCCCCCCAACAGTGGTGCCACATTTATTTATGACACCCCTAAAAACTTTGAGTTACCTGAGGTCGGTGGAGACGCACCAGAAGAACCCGGTGGTTTCTTTAAGGCTGCGCTTGAAGCGCAGAACCTTACCGATGGTGACAGCATATACGTTGACTTTGAGTGGGGGTTGAATGGTGCTGCCCCTTCCGCACCCAGCCCGGACGTAAGATTTGATGATTCGAACAGGACTAAGATTCTTGGTGATTCGTCACGTGGCCTATCAGGACGGACTATTCGCCCCAATTTGGAGTTCGTGACTGGTGATGCCAGCATAAGCCCCTTGGTGCGAGAACTCGCAGTTCTATTCCGCAAGAGAATCGCCCCCCGATACGGGTACATCTTGTCCATTGACATTAATGCGACTATGGATGCCCGCCGTGGGTATGAGGCAATCGTTGCCGAGCTTAACACCATTGACGAGTCTGCTATCTTGGTGCCTATTCTGGTTGGGCAGGACACAGAGCGAGAGGTTGAGTTGCAGGACATGACCTTTGCAGAGCGTGTTACAGGGCACAACCCTCAATCGGCAACGTATCGGGACAGGGAAGGCGTCGTAACGCTGTGGCTTGAGGAACTGGTGTAGCATGATTGTCTGGTACAAAGTGCGTGCTATATTTGGGTTCCGTGTGAGCAATACTCCTTTAGATGAAAAGGTAGCCATAGCACAGACAGACATTGAATGGCTGAAGCGTGGCTTCTGGCTCCTTGTGGCGGTAATAATAGCCCGCCCTTATCTACCTTAGTCTTCTCGATTCACCTCCTGAAGAACAGTTCTTGCCCGTCTGTATAAAACGGGCTGTTTCTATGCCTAGGACTAGGGCTTGACAACATGCTCCCAGGCTGGTAGGGTTCGGCTCACGGGAGGTGAAATGCTAAACTTTCAATGTGCTCAGTGTGGTGCTGTTTGGCCCAACCGATTAACGGTATGAAACACGCACGTCGCCATAGGCTCAGGCAGGTATGGGCGTATGTGTCCAAAAGCATAGCCGAAGGTCATCAACCGTCCATACGAGAGATTGGTGAGGCAATCGGACTCAGCCCTACCACTCTTGGGCCAGTACACTCCTTTATCCAAGAGTTGGTAGACCTTGGGTATCTGGGTCAAGGTCCTAAGTATTCAAGCCGCACCCTCACGGTCAACATCCCGTTTGTTTACCACGATAAACGGGTCCAGCCCCCTGGTGATGCCTATAACCGTATCGTAGAGATGCGCCAGGTGGACCCTGAGCGCAGTGCGGCTAGCATGGCCAGGGAGTTGGGTATATCCAGAGAAAGAGTTAGGCAGTTGCTGGTCAAAGCGAAGCTGCCTACGGATGCTAGGTGAAAGGAAACGAGATGAGTGACACAGTGCAGTGCCGTAATTGTGGCTGGTGGAACTTCGCATGGCTACTGTGGTGTAACCATTGCGGTGGAGGGATTGCGAAATGAAAGAGTTTGCCTTCTTTGCTAAATATAGTTGTTCAAACTGTTCCCATCATTGGATAGAGGGATTTAACAGAAGGGAACAAGCACCCCACACTACGGAGTGCCCCAACTGCGTAGTGTGGAGCGGGAGAAAAGTAAGGACTTCGCCTGACCTGATACCCACCAGCGCCGAGACGCAGCAAGTGGCTGCCAAGCTGGCGCCTCACGGGGGCGGGCAGCCCAACACCCTAGCGGAAGCCCTGGCGTTTATTGAGTACATGGCCAAGGAGTTGAAGGCCGCACGGCGGAGGTTGACCACCGCCGAAGAAGTGATTGGCAAACAAGCCAAGGCCCTGCAGGACTAACCTATGAATCTCCCCCAACAGACCCTTGGCGTGCGGCTCCGATTACTGGTGGGTAACTGGGATGCGAAGCACCCACGCACCCATAAATGGACTGAGAGATATTGTGGTGCTTGCGATCTCATCAACCAACTGCAACGGCTACTGAAGGAGGCTGGGGTATGACTACCACGGCACACCAAAACCAAACTGCGTTCACAATCAAAATATATTTTGCCGAGGATGTGGTGGTTCATTTTCATCCAAAAGGTAGGTTCCATTTGAGTTCCGCTTGGTATTTTGAAGATGAGCCAGCTAAGTTCACGTCCTACTGTGGGCAAATAAAGAACACGGCAGTTGTCCCGTGTGAAACAAGGCATCGTCGCCCACAGGAAAGAATCTGCAAGAACTGTCTTTACAAATCCACGACACGAAAACGCCTGACTAATAAGGAGACACAATGAGTATGGAACCAGGGGAGCGCAGGACATTCAACTGCGTCATTAAGTCCAAGGCACAGGAACAGGACGGGTACAAGCTGGAACTGGAGGTCGCGGAGTTCCGCTCCAATTACCCAACCACCATAACCCGTGTACCAGAGACCCTAGCGTCCATTCTAGAGCCTGGTAACTCCTATCCCCTTGTCCTAGAGCGTCAGAACCTCAAAAAGAACAAGGACAGGAGCAAGCCCTACAACTGGTACTGGGGGCTGGTTGACTTGGGGAACAGCCTAGCAGATGGGCCTTCGGATGTGACATACGAGCCTATCTTCGATGAGACACCTGGTGAAGCAGAGCGCAGCACCTT
>NZER01000248.1 GCA_002690445.1 Candidatus Pacearchaeota archaeon | reverse complement strand
CTATAACCTTTACAAAAACTTGATGCTTTTGATCTATATCATCGTTAGTGTTAAATTCAATAACCGCTGCTTCTTGATCTTCACCCCAATATTTCATAACTCTCCTTTTAATAAAGTAACATTATAGTTTTAATAAACTATTAAGATTATATAAAGTCGCCCGAGCTAACCCTTTTTCTCTTTAATAATTTACCCTCTATTATAGTTTGAAAAGTAGTAGGAGTAACTTTTTCAGTAATATTGGTAACAATATAAATCCCTTCTAAATCAGGCATAACTCCCGTAACATTTATTAAATTAAAAGGTTGTATGTTAGTTGTGCCATGAATAGTTAAAGTTACGCCGCGCATATAAAAAGCTAATAACTCTGTAGTAAAATTATCATTACCTTGCATTATAGCTATTATTCTAGCCCAGCGCTCTGGATTTTGTGCTACCGCGCCATCTATAATTGAACTAGGTATTTCAGTAAATTGCGATTTATTAACGCTTACTCGATTATTTTCACTTATACTTATAATTCCCGTATAAGTCTCGCCACTATTACCAACTTTTGGAGTATTTTCTAAATACTCTTTAAAATCTTCTGCAACTCCTTCATACGACAGAAGCTTTAATACATTGAAATCTCGTCCTCTTAATAAATCTGACGAGTTTTGATAAGTTAAAAATGCAGCTGGATCCATTTTAGAACTCATATCAATATTTTCTATCAATGAGTTTCTTTTTTTATAATCAAACACTAAATACGTATTTAGGCTCTCATCATTATTAATATCAGCTTCAAGAGCATTTTCAAACATATCATTAGTTATGCCTTTGTAACTTATAGACGCTGGAATTAATTCCATTACATTACTACTATCCATTCTCACACCTATATGAACGTTACCGGCCAGGGCTATAGATGATGGAGATAATATTTGTTGCATAAACTGAAGTAAAGACATATTAGCATTTCTTCTATTTAAAAGATTATCTACTACCTCTCTTTTTATAGGTATTTCAGCTACATTTTTTATAGTTTGCCTACTAAAATCTGCCATTGTTGTTGTAAACATGTCCTGGCCTTCATCACTTACAAATAAATCTCCGTAAGTAACATCGCTGACTGTGTTATTCAACACAAGATTATCACCATTTACAGCGATTCGTCTGCCTTGCTGAAAAAGCTGCATGAGTTCAGTAACAATAAATTTTTCTAGGCCACTATTTAATGGCTGTCCTCCTTCAAATTTTTCGTTAGCCCATTTGACACTAGTAAAAAACCCTCGTTCAAACTCATCGCCTAAGCCGTTTAAAATAGTATTGACATTCATCCCTACCTCGTTGCGTTGACTCTCCTGGTTATAGATGCCAAGAGCCTGGGGGTCGTCGAAGACACCCGGGCCGACGGTCAGCGCGCTGCCGGCCTTGCCGGGTATAAAACCGGTGTTCGGGACATTTTGATAATTAGCGTAGTATTGTTCAGCACCATTTGGATAACCAAAGTCGGCCCATTGGCCAAGATCGGGTCTGTCAGCTTCTGAATCCGCTACTAAATTCTTAAGAGGCGCTATGTACGGAATACCATAAGGATAATTATTATTAGTAGAGGGCCGACTGCCGCCCTTAAAGAAATTACTCCACTCGGCGTCGCCCTGTTTCGGGGCCGATCTGCTATCTTTGCTAATCCGGCGTATGGCTTCGACATCAAGATTAGGTAAATGATAATCTTTATCGAGTCGGGCCTCCTCAGTGCTATTAGGGTATATTTTTAGGTATCCGTCTGGCCATGCCGCAAACCGGCCAGTCGTAGTAGGCCCTCTCGAGCCGAAGACATAGCCGTACCACAGCTTCACCCAGTCCTCAGCATGCCAGCCTTCCCAAAATCCAGCGTTGTCAAATTGATCCAGGTCTTTGAAGTCTTTCATTTGCCCAACAAAATCTAAATCATCGTCAACTAAATACATGGGTCCAGTATAACTCCCATATGCACCGCCGCCGTTCCAAAGACTAGTTCTCCGCGATTGAAATTCGACCTCGTTACGCGTGATGAGGTGGTAATTTTTTATCATTGGCCAACGGCCTACTATTTTAATCTCTACATCATCATCATCCGCAAACCCAACACTATCCCACCCATATGTATCAAGCGCTATGTCTTTAATAAGTTCTGTATCTACAAATCCGCTGCGAACTAAATGCTCTACTCTTAATTCTGGCGTGTCTATGCTACCATAATCCCGGCCATTTTGCAAAGGAGAATAAAACATATTTGAAGGAGAAAATTCACCTTCGGCTTCTCCTTCCGGAGGGCCCCATAATAAAGCATTTGGTTGCCAAGTATCCTGACCGTTATCTTCTCCTCGCACGCCTCTTACATCATATCTATTTTCATTCCACAAATAATTATCTCTTACAGCCAATGCATCTACATCTAAAATTTTATAAGGTTCTTTAACGCCTGTAAAATTAGCAGGCATAAGGTTATATTCCGTGGATATTTCGTCCTCTTCCTGGACGTTTCGTGTGTCCCAACCATATTCACTTCTGCCAGGCAAGATGCCAAACGAGGTACCATCTTTGTTGGGCCAATAATTAGTAATATCTGCAGCTCCCTGAACTGTTCTTTTATCAAAACGCAATGACCAATATTGTGCTACTAATCCTTCTAATGTTAAGAAACGACCACCACCTATAGGCAATGTAATATCGCGATCGTTAATATTTCTTGGTGCAAAAGGTGAGAATTGTTTCTTATCATTAAATGTCGTCGGATCACTTAAAAATATATTGAAATCAACAATTTGCTGTTTTTGGTTTTCTAATGTATCAACGTTCGCAACAGCCAGGTCATATCTGCCCTCTGGAACAATAATATTTTTATCTACGACTTCCATTCTTTTTAAATATTCCTTAATTAATCCACGCCTTTTTCTTATATAATACAAATAAGACCTATAACCTTGTTCCATCGGACGAGCAGCTTGATCACCTTCAAGCGCAGCCTCATACATTTTATGACCATTTACAAATTCATTACGCGAACCTTCATCAACATAATTCATGAAAATATAATCTATTCCTGGATTATCAAATTCAAATTTTATTTCCCCTATATTCTCAACGTTATCTGAAATTAATTTATTAGTTAGTGGATCTTGCCATTGTGCCGCTACACATCTTTTATAGCGTGGATACCATCGTGCAAATTTTCCAGTAGTTTCTCCAAATAATTGTCTTGCAGTTTTACCATTAAGTGCAGCAGCCGGAACTGGAGAAAAATAAGTAGGCACATCACCACCACCATTAAACGGATTAACAACCGGATAATCATTGAGATCAAACCATACCACTTCATATCCAACTATAGACTGCACCAGATTTCCATATGTTCTTTCACTAGTACCTCCAATAATAAAACGTTCTAGTTTATACTTATTCTCTATCTTGTCGCGAAAGCTTTCCTCAATCTGCATATTTACACTATTTTCACTTGCATTGGTTTTTGACGATCCGTTATCAACAGTAAAAGAATCTAAACTAATTAAATCATTATTATAAAGATCTACTAAAATTTTATCTATCCGGGTATTCCAAAAAGCCTTTACACCATTTAACCCTTCATAAGTTTTTATTATAGTTGCTAAATTATCTTCGATCCGACCTATATTACCTATGCTGTGATTATTTAAATTATTATCCATTGAAGACAAAGCCTGCAAGACACTAATATATCCCCTATCATCAAGAATATTCTCGCCGGTGCCATTCAAAACCCTATTATAACGATCTCTTTCAACAATAGCATGCTCTATCTGTCCGGTTACCTCTGCTTCAGTTAAAGAACCTGGCCTAGCAATAATTCGGTTTATTATATCTTTTCTAATTAGCTCCTCATGGGTATACTGATTAATGGACCCTTTCACCCGGTACTGTTCTATCGATCCCGTGGGGGCACCAAACCCGATAGGGGGCCCGTCTTCGTCCTCGTCATTGCCATTGCCTTTAGGTGGTAACATAAAATTGCCATCTTGCGTGTCAGGATTATCATATTTTACGCCTGTTAACCAGAATAAATCAACTGGTTCACGAAAAATACTATCAGCAGTTTCACCACCCCTAAAAACATTAGTTAATCTATTTCTTATTATCGTTTCAAAATGAGAATGAAGAAAACGTATATGTTTATTATACCACCTTTGTTGAGCGTATTCATATTTTGCTGGTGAAAAATATCTTGCTGAAATTGCAGGGCATGCGATGACGCCCCAGGTCATCTTTGTTTTTAGATCCCTCCCCGGGGTGTTTACTGTTCTTGCGGTATTCCCATCAACAATTTCACCAAAATAGAAATTTTTTATTTTAGAAAACAAAAAACCGTCGGGGCCATCTCCTCCACTGGCCCGCTCTTGGGAATTCGCGTGTCCATACTGGTGCTGAGTATAGAGGCCGATATCACTGTGGCGCCAGGATCCTGGAGGCCTGTCGAAATCAATGTACATATCACCAAGCCACTTATATCTATAAAGCAACTGGCCTTCAAAATCAGGATGCATAATGCGAACTACTCCTGGATTGTTTGGATCAGAATTATCTTCTACTAATGATTTTCTATAATCTGCCCAGTAAGTTCTCGCTGCAGCAGTTCTCGCAGCCGTATTCCTGCTGATCGCTGCGTACCACCTGTCTTGCGATTCCTGGTTTCCCTCTATGGCCACGGGGACGACCTCCAGCTCCGGGATTCCGCCGTCTCTATGATCGGGAATCATAGCCAATTTTTCTTTATCCGTTAAATCCTCCCATTGCTGACGCGAATATTTGTTTCCACTTATTGTAATATCGCCAAGTTCATCAATATTCCCTATAATTTGATATCCTGGGGTGTTGGCAGGTCCACCATGCGATTCCTTATTAAAAAAAGTATCGTCCAGAACTTCCTGTGCAAAATACGGCCTCACCTCGATCTTCCCCGGGCTCCGGATATGCGCTTCTTCCCAGTTCACGCTTTGTCCAAGAAGATTGACTGAAACATCTGACGTCAGGTTGAGTTCTTGTGTTATAGGATCCCATAACCTTTTATAAGGGCAATAAAGTTTTTTAAAATTTTTAAGAGCTTCTTGTATAACCTCCTCCAAAGATAAAGGTGTTCCAGCTCTTAAAGTATCTTGAAAGGCTAAATTAAAATAAGAATGTTCAGGAATCGTTGCATATTTAAATCTTACATCAAATGGATTTTGGCTATTTAACACCCTATTTTTGTTTAAATCCCACAAACTAAAACGCATAGCTTCTAATACCCAACCTAAATAATAATATACTATTTTACTATTTAGTTGCGTTGTTTCTATAGTCGTGTTAATATCATCTGGATTAGCTATTGTTTTTTTAGTTTCAACATAATTTCTAATTCCAGGACCAGCATAAGGAAATCTATACCTACTTTCTTGTACTTTTTGTTCCTCAAATAAAGCACCAGTATATAATCCTTCGCCCCACTCATCTATTTTTTCTGAAAAATTTCTTAAAACATCTGAAACATTAAAATTTACATCTAAATTATCAAATAAACCAGATATTGCCTCGTTTTTTCCTTGATATCGTAATTGTTCTTCATAAATAACATCAGCTATATTTCTTCCAAGTTCACCAGCAACTGCGCCAAAACCCCTTGCATATCCTGCAAATAATCCAGTTTGTTGTGTAGCCGTATCTATGTCAATAGGATCGGTTTGTTCTCCAGTTCCTAAAAACAGTTTCATATTATCACCAACAACAGGCACTCTATAAGTAGATAAAAAACTTATAACCTTCGGCATAAAAGTAAAAGACGCCTCTAGCTGGCCTATTTCATTAAATGCAAAATCATACAAGGTAGTATGTACAACAGCAGCTGACCAAGCTCCCCCAGTACCTTCTTGGGTCACATCAACATCCATTCTACCATTAGGATAGTCGGCAGTGACTGAATGGATTGAAGGTGGCGAATCTTCTTCCCATTCATCAATTGCATTAGGGTTACTCCACCCATAAATTAACAAAAATGTAGATTGTAAGTTAGATAATTTAAGATATTCAGGTTGATCATTTAAAATTTGAGGATCAGTTACGGTTATTCTAATTTTATAACGCCGATTTCCAAATTCCTTAGTGCCAGTTTCCATTTGAAAATCTGTAATTCCAACCCCACCGGAATCTTTTGGTAACCCAGAACTAACATAATTTTCATAAACCAAGTCGCCTACCTGCGACTGATTTGTAGCTAAAACAATCCCTGGTATAAGCCCACCGCTGCCATCTGCACTTTGACTATACCCATTAATATTCAACCATATATATTTACTTTCTATTTTTTCTTCAAACTGCCGTATTTTTTCAGTATCTCTCCCTTGAGTATTATCAACGCGGGCTTCTATAGTTTCTAGCGTGTCTATTTCATTAAAACCGTCATCTACATAAACTGCTCTTCTTTCACCAACTTCAAAAGATGTCTGGGTTAATCTAGCAATTTCTTCAACATTATATAACCCTATCAATTGAACAAAAGGCACGAAACTGTTTAAAGCGTCAGAATTTATCCCCGAATTTCTAATCAACCAGCCCTTTATAACATCAGCAAGTGGGTTTTCATTTCCTAAAAGACCAGCAAAGCCTTTTGTTTGTCTAGCATCAGTATATTGTGCCATTACTTACCAACTTGTTTTCGTTGTATTAGTGAAAAAATAGTATTTACATCATTTGGTATTTTCAATAAAGTGCCAGGTAATAAATCATATGAAAAGGGATTTACTAAATCATTCATTAAACAAATAATCCACCAATATCGAGCGTCTCCTAAGATATCAGAAGCAAGAGCGTCCATTCTATTTGTTTCTTTCCAAGTAATAACGCTATGGGGTATATTAGCAAGTTCTTCTGCAGTTATAGAAGGAAAAGTTTCTAATCTATAATAATCTGTAGGATCATTTCTAACTTTAGTAAGTTTATCATATCTTGATGTAGCCATAATTATCGCACCAGATTAGGTGCCTTCTGCTCCCACTCCTAGAAAATTAAGAATTGTTGGTTTCAACAGTGGCAAGATAATCCCATTCCTCATCCGGGCTATTGGCCGGTATATTAGATGAAATAAGCCTGTTAGTCCCTGTGTCAAAGTCGGCCTCGTCAGTACCTTCGGCGATTTCGGCATTTGCCATACCATAATTTATCTGTCTATATTCTTTCATGCCCGCATTAACGCCTCCAGCTGGTCCACCATAAAAATTATAATCTCTATCTGGGACTCTTTCATGTATAATTTGATAAGACATAGAAACACTACATGCCTGAGGCATACGTTTTCCTTTTGTGAGTTCCCATTTGCCGCCAGCGCCACCTAAATAATTCCAATCATAAGATAAACTTCTTATAAACCCAGCTTTATATTCAAATAAATCACCAACTCTCATGGCAATAATAGGGCCGCCTCCTATTCTATCATTACTACTATAATCCGGATAGCATTGTTGAGCTAACCATAAAACTCTCTCATAAACATTTTGTAATTGTCGCATTGAATCAGCAAAAATTACAAAAGTAAGATCAATAGTTCTGTCTGTAAATGTATAAGTATGAACTTGCTCACTACGGCCAAAAAAATGTTTAGATTGCCAGGTCGGATTGAAAGATTCACTTAAACTTTGTATAGTAGCCTGTAAAGTACAAATTTGAACTCGTTGATCTTTTTTATTTACAGTAGAAAAAGCAAATGGAAAATATTGCCGATCCGTATGCTCGGTGACTTCGGCCTCGTCTACGGCCCGATTATCAGCACGTGCAAAATCCCTTACTGCTACATTCAACGCATTTGCATCTACACTCGTTGAATCAGTATTTCCAATAAAACCTTGCCTTTTCTTCGGATAAGTTAAGTATACTGCATCATCTTCTCGAAAACTAAAAGGAACATTTGTCTTACCGTTTACCGGGACTACCTCCTTCGTGCTGAGGTCTCTTACAGGATCTTGTAAATCATTTACACCAGTTCCAGCTATCATTCCATTAGAATATGCG
>NZER01000247.1 GCA_002690445.1 Candidatus Pacearchaeota archaeon | reverse complement strand
GGCGGGGAGGGGGGTGGCGGGGGTGGTGGGGATTGCTGATGCTGTTAAAGAAGATTCTATTGAGGCAATTAGGAAGCTGCATAGGGGGGGTTTTAGAACAGTTATGATCACGGGAGATAATGAGATTACTGCGAAGGCAATTGCAGAGCAGGTTGGTATTGATGAGGTTATTGCTAAGGTTTTGCCTGAGGATAAAAGCAAAAAGGTTGAGGAGCTGCAGAAAAAAGGGTTTGTTGCTTTTGTTGGCGACGGGATTAATGATGCACCTGCTTTGAAGCAGGCAAATGTGGGGATTGCAATTGGGACGGGGACAGATATTGCAATTGAGGCAGGGGATATTGTTTTGGCAAGGGGGGATTTGATGGGGGTGGTGCAAGCAATTAAGCTTTCGCGGGCAACTTTTAGCAAGATAAAACAGAATTTGTTTTGGGCGTTTTTTTATAATGTGGTGGCTATTCCTCTTGCTGTTGCAGGATTTTTGAATCCGGTTGTTGCTGAGTTGGCTATGGCGTTGTCTTCGATTACTGTTGTGACTAATGCTAATTTGTTGAGGCGGAGGGAGATTTAAAATCGAGGAAACAAAATAGTTATATTTAAAAGAGGATTTTCTTATTATTTTTCATGGCAAATGAGATGGATGGATTTGATTTGAGAAAGTTTCAGGAAGATGGTGAGGAAAAGGAAAAAGTGAAAAATATTGTGGGGAAGATTGTTTCGGGGCGGGCGGGGTATAGGGTGGTGGAAGATAAAAAGGCGAAGAAGATTGAAAGGTGTGCTGAGTGCAACTGGGTGTTAAAGGGTGGGGAGAAGTTTTGCCCGGAGTGCGGTGCTCATTGCAGGGAAAAATTAGAATGTGATTCTGCTAATAAGAATTGTGAAGTTGTTGAAGAGTGTGATTAGTTTTTTTGTGTTTTTTAGGAGGATTTAGTTTAATCCATTTGCCCTTATAGTTTTGATCTTTTGTTTTTTGTTGTAATTCATCGATGAAGTGGCTGTTCATTATTATAATCCCTTTTTTATCTTTTCTTGCTTTGAATTTTAGTATGGATTTTCTGGGCAATTCTATTATTTGCCTGAATTGATCAAGTATTTTTTTTGTTTTTCCTCCTGCCCAGTTTATTTTTGCAAAACCTTTTTTCCCTACATCCTGCAATTTTTGTTTTCTTTTATATTTTTTTTCAAGTTTGCTAAATCTGTTTATTTCTTTTTTAATTTGGGATTTTTTGGATTTACTTATAATTTTTTTTAATCTGTTCTTTTTAGTTTTTTTCTGTAAGGCTGAAACTTTTTTTTGTTTTATTTCTGGCATTTTGATTTAATCAGTTTAGGGAGTTTAGTATTCTAAGACTTTTTTAATTTTTACTGTTGCCTTATATTTTTTAAAGAAATTGTGGAAAATTTTAGAATATTCCAGAGGAACAATAATGCATCCCTTGCCAAGTCTTTTTCCTTCATATTTTTGGAGTAAGCCATCATAAGAATTTTGTTTTTGTTTATAGCCGAATAATTGTTTGTTAAGTAAAACTCTTTTAGAATTTGGTTTTATGTTTTCCCAGATAAAAAATACTTTATGTTCTCCTTCTTTTATTTCTGGTTTAAATTTTCCGTATAGCAATATGCCATTTGCAATAATACTTGGCTTTAGTTCTTTCCATTTGTTTAAGTTTCCTATGGATAATTTTATTTCATTTTCTATTCCAAGAGCTTTCCAGTAATTTTTATATTTTGTGGAATCTAGAAATTCACTTAAGGTTCTATCTAATTCTTGTTCAATTTTAGATTCATTTATTACATCAATAAATATATCAACATCACTTGTTTTGCTGGCATCATCTCTTGCAACTGAACCAAATAAAATAATGTTTTTAATTTTGTCTTTTTGTTTTGTTTTTTGAATTAAAAAGGAAACAAAGTCTAGAGCATATGCGATTAAGTTAGATTTCATTTAGACCAGCCTCCTTAAAAGTTCTTTTTAATTTATTAAAATTGTCTAAAACTTCTTGAATGATTTCAATTTTTTGTGATTTGCCATAACATAGGATATTTCTTTTTTCTTCTATTTTGAATATTAAATCAATAATTTCTTTTTTCTTAGGGAAGTCAAATGGAAGTTTGTTCTTTATTTGATTTTTTGATTTCAGCCACTCATGTTTAATTATAAATCCAATGTCAATAAGATCGTTTTTATGTAGAAGGATTTCTAACATATCTGCAGATGCAGCTGAAGTATTAAACCCAATTGTCCTTTGTCTTTCAATGAGTCCTTTTTCTATACTTTCCTCTATTAATTTTAAGCTTTCATTTAAGTTTCTTAGATGAGTTTCATTTTTCATTGGTTCAATTGAAACTACCTTAGGGTTTCACATGTAACTATGAATTAGTGTTTATAAATCTTTTGGTTCAATTGAAACTACTTATTGGTTTCGTTTGAAACTGTAAGGGTTTACACTTTTTAATTGTAGTTCTTTTAATAATTAGTTATATTTATAATCTAATTTTTAATTAGTCAGTTATGAGATTAGCTGTAATTCATAAGGAAAAATGCAAGCCAGCTGCTTGCGGGCATGAGTGCAAGAAGTTTTGTCCGGTAGAGAAAAAAGAAGCAGATAGTTGTGTGACTATTAAGGGAAAGGCGCGGATTGATGAGGAGACTTGTAACGGGTGTTCAATTTGTGTGAGGCAGTGTCCTTTTGAGGCAATTGATATTATTAATTTACCTTCGGTAAAGGAGGAGGATTTGGTTTATCGTTTTGGGAAAAATGATTTTGCACTTTACGGGCTGCCTGTGCCTAAGGCAGGTTCGGTTTTAGGGCTGTTGGGGCGAAATGGGATTGGAAAGTCTACTGCTGTTGAGATTTTGGCTGGGAAAGTGGGGATGAATCTGGGTTTATCTGGTGCGGGATCTGACATGCCCGCCCAAAGCCGTGGCAAAGCCACGGGTCCCACCCTTCGCAGAAGCGAAGATAATGATCCAGATCCCTTTTTATCTTCTGATGTTAAAAAATTCCTACAAGGAACAGAATTGCAAAAATATTTTGATGATTTAGAAGGCAAAAAGATTGCATACAAACCGCAGAATTTATCTTCGCTTGCTGTTGGGGTGAAAGTTATAGATTTGCTTAAGAAGCGGGGAAAGGTTGGGGAGATTAAGAGGTTGGCAGGGGAATTGAATGTAGAAAATGTTTTGGAAAATAAGTTGGATAAGTTGTCTGGGGGTGAGCTGCAGAGGGTGGCGATTTTAGCTGCTTCGCTTGGTGAGAGTGATATTTATTTTTTTGATGAGCCGTTGGCTTATTTGGATATTGGTGAGAGGTTAAGGGTGAGTGATTTTATTTCTAGGATTGCTAAGGACAAGACAGTTGTGGTTGTTGAACATGATTTGTTGATTTTGGATTATTTGACAGATTATTTGAATATTTTTTTCGGGAGTCAGGGGGCGTTTGGGCTGGTGTCTGGAGTGAAGGCGAGTAAGGCAGGGGTGAATGCTTATCTTCAAGGTTTTTTAAAAGAGGAGAATTTGAGAATTAGGGATAAGGAGTTGAATTTTAATTTCACTAAGAATCTTGCGAGAAAGGGGAAGAGGGTGGCGGGGTGGGGTGATTTTAGCTTGGAGTTTGGTGGTGATGGCAAATTAAGCAAATCTGGGAGTAATGTGGGGAATGGTAAGATTACTAGTGCGAGCGAAGCGAGTAAGTCTTTTGGAAGCAAACGACCCGCCCACCCACCCACAAATAGTGATGTTGTGAACGCAACATCAGATTCTAAGTCGTTTGCTTCGGGGGGCGAGGGCGGCGGATTTTCATTAAAAGTAAAAGCAGGAGAGATTCATGAAAATCATGTGATTGGGATTTTGGGGCGGAATGGGACAGGGAAGACAAGTTTTGTGCGGGCGTTGGCAGGGGAAATTGAGACAAGTAATGGGAAATTGGACTTAGGTAAGTTGGAGGTTAGTTATAAGCCGCAGTATCTTTTTACAAAAAGTGATGAAGTTGTTCGCGATATTATGATTAGGGAGAAGATGGGCAAGAAGCTTGCGACGATTTTTAATTTGGGTGTGTTGCAGCAGAAAAAGGTGGGGGAGTTGAGCGGGGGGGAGCTGCAGAGGTTTAGTATTGCGAGGTGTCTTGCTAAGAAAGCTGATATTTATTTGGTGGATGAGCCAAGTGCTTATCTTGATGTTGAGGAGAGGATTGCTGTTGCTAAGGCAGTTAAGGAAATTATGACTGAGAAGGAGAAGACAGCTTTTGTTGTTGATCATGATTTGCTTTTGATTTCTTATTTAGCTGATAATGTAATTGTGTTTTCTGGAGAGAGTGGTAAGCAGGGAGAGAGTTCAGAAGTTTTGGAATTTGAAGAAGGGGTGAGTAAATTATTGAAGGAGTTGGATGTTACGCTGAGGAAAGATAAGGAGAGTGGGAGGCCTAGGATAAATAAGAGGGGGAGTGTTTTGGATAGGGAGCAGAAGGCGGCGGGGCGGTGGGTTGTTTTTTAAGATGGTTGAGAGATTTGAAGTAGACTTGGCAAATCAAATTGATAATAAGTGGACTAAGGATACGATTCTTGCGATGAAGAATAGAAATTTTGGATTTTCTGTTAAAATCAAATCTTCAGATAAAAAAATTCTGAAAAAGAAGTTTATTTCGGAATTAGGAGATAAATCAGATAGGAAACATAATAAAAAAGTTGTTGTTATGATATATTCTTTTTTGATCTTTAAATTAATTACCTTGAATAAAGAATGGGTTAAGGCAGTTTCTGTTTGTCGAGATTATGAACCTTTGTTCCTTGTTTCTAAATCGTTATCAAAGATTTGTAAGTTCTATAAAGATGAACCAGTAACAAATTATATTAGTTTAAGATTTAAGAGGAATAAAAAGAAAAAATCAAGAGCTCATAGATTAGCTAATGATGTTCTGAGGGTGAGAAAAAAAGAAGATTATTGTTTAACTGCTAGGGATTTAGAGAAGTTGGAGGAGGTTATTAGAAAAAATTTGTAGATAAAGATTGGGAGCGAACTCCCCGTAGGCCTAACAAGGCTCGTTCGTCCGAAACTATTAGAGCCATACATTAGGTATCTTTATCTGAATTATATAGGGATTATGTATATAAAAAGTTTTGTTTTTTTCCTTTTTTAGATTGGGTGTTTAGTACATTATTTTCTTTGAAATGTTTTACCCTAGTAATTTTAGTATACAAATTTTTAAAAAGTTATTATCTATTTTTTAATTATGGCTGAAGGGGTAGCAGAGGAAACAGAAGAAAGAGCAGGTGGAAAAACAGAAGTGGAATTGCCTGCAAGGTTGACTGTTTTTAGTAATTGCCGTGATCCGAATCATGTTGAATTCCGAGATAAATTTTTGGAATTGGGGGGGTGGGGGGTGGGTCTAGCCCTTATTCCGACTTCTAGGTATTATAGGGTTTGGGAGCGAAATGCAGATGGAAGAATATTGAGATCTCATAGTGGACCGACAGCAGTTCGTTATTTTCTTGATCAGTTTTTTTGATTATGCTGATTGATTATTTTCTAGTTTTTTGAAAGAGGGTGTAGATTACACATATAGCGAAATATAGGGGAGGATGATGATTACTATTGTGAAGAAAAAAGGTTCTTCAAAATCAAAAGCGTAGCTTAGGAGGTTGTGGAGGAGTATTGAGACAAAGCCGGTGATTGCGATTAGCCATAATTTGGGCCAGGTTAAGGTGAGTAGGTGTTTTGTTTCCATTAGATGATGCTTTTTTTAATTAGGAAAAATACAACTAAGCTGGCGAGGGCTAAGATTCCTAAGGTTGTAATTAGGATTGTTCTTATGGTTTTTTCTGGTTTAGTGAGGTCGCTCCATTTTACTTTGGTTTTTTTCCAATCTTTTTGATGGGTTAATCCGATTGCTGTGAAAACTAATCCGAGAATAAAAAAGGTGGAGTTTTTTCCAGAGATGCCGATGATTAGCCAGACAACTCCGAGAATGAAAAATGTGTAGTAGTCTGTGGGTCTTTTTTTGCCGGATTTTTTTGCATAATAGATGCTAAGGGCGGCTAAGAATCCCGAGAATTATGATTATGGTGATGATTGCAATTGGGAGCCATGCCATGTTTTTGTATGGTTTTTTAGATATAAAAAGGTTTTTAATTGGTGATGTTTTAATTTAAAGATGGCGAAAGATAAAAAACAAAAAGAGGACAATGTTGGGTTGTTTATTCCTGCGGGGTTGTTGATTGGTTTGGGGCTTGGGGGAATTTATGATCAGTGGGGGGCGGGGGTGCTTTTGGGGTTGGGGCTGGGGTTTTTGGCAATGGCTCTTTTTAAGATGTTGAAGAAGAAGTAAAAGTAAGATTTATTAAAGAGTTTTCTTATGTTTGGTTATGAAAAAGATAGTTGTTGAGCTGATTTTAAAAGAAGTGGGGCTTTCTCGGGGTGAGGTAGAGGAGTTAGTGGAAGTGCCGCCGCAAGATGATTTGGGGGATTATGCTTTTCCGTGTTTTGCACTTGCTAAGAAGGAAAAGAAAAATGTGATGCTGATTGCTGAGGAGTTGGCTGAGAAAATTCGTAGGGATGGTTTGCCTAAGGAGATTTCAAATGTGGATTTCAAAGGAGGTTATGTGAATTTTTTTATTGATAAGAAGATTTTAGCGGCGAGGGTTTTGGCAGGGGTGGGGGTGGTAGGTGGGGCTGGGAGGAGGGCTGGGGGAAAAGTTATGATAGAGTTTTCTCAGGCAAATACTCATAAGGCGTTTCATATTGGGCATATTCGGGGCACTAGTATTGGGGAAAGTTTAGCAAGGATTTTTGAAGCAGTTGGAAATAAAGTTGTGAGGGCAAATTATCAGGGGGATACAGGGATGCATGTTGCAAAGTGGATTTGGTGTTATAATAAATATCATAAAAATGAGAAATTGAAAAAGGATGAGTCGTGGGTAGCTGGAATTTATGTTGATGCTGTTAAAAGATTGGCAAAGAATGAGAAACTTCAGCAAGAAGTGAATGAGGTGAACAAGAAGCTGGATGCAAGACAGGATAAGGAATTAAATGAGTTGTGGAAAAAGACGCGGAAGTTGAGTTTAGATTCGTTGGAGATTATTTATAAGGATTTGAATACTAAGTTTGATAAATATTATTTTGAATCTGATATGGAAAAGGGGGGGAAGCAGATTGTTAAGGAGTTAGTTAAAAAGAAAGTCGCAAAGGTTTCTGACGGGGCAGTGATTATGGATTTGTCGCGATTTGCTCTTAAGAATCCCGACTCGCAATTCACTCTTGCACTTGGACGGAACGTAAGCAAAAGCAAATCGCCCACCCACCTACCCTTAGCGAATCCAAATAAATTAGTTAAGAGCAAATCGCTTGATTATGTTAAAGGGAATAAGGGATTAGGTGTCTGGGTTTTGCTTCGAAGTGATGGCACTGTTTTATATTCTGCAAAAGATTTGGCTCTTGCTGAAAAAAAGTTTAAAGATTTTAAATTAGATAGGTCTCTTTATGTGGTGGCAAATGAACAGGATCTGCATATGAAGCAGTTAGTTAAGACTTTGAAGTTAGATGGGGTTAAGAATGCGGGTAAGATTGGTCATGTGAGTTATGGGATGGTGAGGTTGCCGACGGGTAAGATGTCTTCGCGGACTGGGGATAATATTTTGTATTCTGATTTTAAAAAGGAGATTGTTAGTTATGCTGAGAGTGAGATTGCGAAGAGGTTTAAGTTGAGTAAGAAAGAGTTGGAGAAGAGGGGGTTGGCGGTGGCTGTTGCTGCGATTAAGTATTCGATGTTAAAACAGAGTTCTAATAAGAATATTATTTTTGATAAAACTCAGGCATTGAAATTTGAAGGAGATACAGGACCTTACTTGCTTTATAGTTATGCGAGGGCTAGTTCTATTGTGCGGAAGGTTAAGGGCGGGAAGGTGATGAAGATTGTTGATTTGAAAGATGAGGAGATACGGCTTTTGAAAAAGTTAGATGGTTTTGGGAGTGTTGTTGAAAGTGCTTATGATAATTTGGCGCCGAGTTTGATTGCAAATTATTGTTATGAGTTAGCTAAGGATTTTAATGAGTTTTATCACTGCTGTCCTGTTTTAGGTTCTGAAGAAGAGGGGTTTAGGCTGCAGCTTGTGGAAGCGTTTCGGGTTGTGATGAAAAAGGGGCTGGGGTTGTTGGGGGTGGGGGTGTTGGGGGAGATGTAGTCTTTTTGGGGGGTGGGTTATTGTATGTTTTAGTATATAAATATTTAAAAAGAAATTTTTATTTGATTTTTTATGACTGATGAAGATCTGCTTTTGCAAAGATATGCTGCTGTAGCGGGAGTAGCAGATTTGCTTGGGGTGGATTTTAGTCAGAAT
The DNA here is from genome assembly GCA_002690445.1 of Candidatus Pacearchaeota archaeon. The sequence continues at coordinate 471 of NZER01000247.1, read as the reverse complement.
TCTATTGCTGTTGTTACTAATGAGCAAACTGCAAGATCTAGGACAGCTGATGGAAATGTTAAAGTTGAATTATGGGAAGATGGTGATGTTGAGGTTGAATTAGATAGGGGTTCTGGAATTTGTCTTAAATTGGTGGATCCCCATAACCCGAGATTTGCAAATGCACCTGAAGGTGCCCTGTATGAGATTAGTGCTTATATTCCTAGAGAAGGTTCAAAAGAACCTTTAAATGGTGATGTTGCTAGTGTTTATGTTGGGAGAGATGGGATAATTCTTAATAATGCTGCAAGACATAGAGTAAGGAAACTTCCTGATCTTCCTCTTCCTGATTCTAGATAATTTGATAGGTCAATGAGCTTTTGAATGCCTTCAGTATCTCCGATGAGTTTTTGTAATTCTTTAATGGTTTTTAGAATTTTTCAGAGATTCCCACTAATTCGAGGTTATTCACCTCGAGACCCAATTCACGTT
>NZER01000246.1 GCA_002690445.1 Candidatus Pacearchaeota archaeon | reverse complement strand
CTGCTAAGGGTAGGATTGTAACTGCAACTTTTCAAAATGGGAAGGTAGCTTCACTTACACAACAATCATGGTTAGGAGCAAATGCAGGGCTGGTAAATCTAGCTGTAACAGTTGGGGTGGCCTTGCTGGTTTATCACTTGTTAGCAAAGGATGAGAGTACTGAAGTTGTTCAGTTTAAGTGTCTGGGGTGGCAGGCGCCGGGTGGGGGGAATAAGTGCGAGGAGTGCAATGATCCTGATTTGCCGTGTTCTGAATATCGATGTAAGAGTTTAGGGCAGGGGTGTGATTTGGTGAATCCGGGAACAGATAAGAAGCAGTGTATTAATTTGAATCCGCGGGATACGAACCCTCCGATTATTACGCCGAATAAGAATGAGCTGACTGTTGGTTATGAATATAGTAATGTGAGGCCGAATCCGCCTAATGCTGGTTTGAAAATTCTTAATCCTGAAGTTTCTGATGGGTGTGTGAAAGCGTTTACTCCGCTGAAGTTTGGGGTTGATACTGATGAGCCAGCTCAGTGTAAGATTGATATTGAGCACAAGACAAGTTTTGAAGAGATGACGCACTGGATGGGCGGGGTTAATCTTTATTTGTATAACCATACTGAGCAGTTGTTGTTGCCTGGTCCAGATGCATTTGGGAATGGTTCTATTATTTTGGAAAATGATAAGGACATGACTTTGTTTATTAGGTGTATGGATAAATTAGGGAACACTAATGAGGCAGATTATTCTATTGGATTTTGCGTAGACGCGACGCCGGACAGTACTGCGCCGCAGATTAAGGCAACTTCGATTAACAACGGCGGGTGTGTTGCTGCTGATACTGATTCTGCTGAAGTTGAGTTTTATGTGAATGAGCCGGTTGAGTGCAGTTGGAGCCCGGTTGATCAGGATTATGACAGCATGGATAATTCAATGGCTTGCACTAATCAGATTTATGAGTTGAATGCGCTGCAGTTGTATACTTGCAAGACAACTTTGACTGGGGTGGCGCGGGATGATACAAAGTTTTATGTTCGGTGCAAGGACCAGCCAGGGAAGGCTGAGAATGAACGGAATGAGAATAAGCAGAGTTATGAATTTAGTTTGAGGGGGAGCAGTGATTTGATGATTAAGAATCTTCAGCCGAACGGGACAATTTACGGGTCTGTTAATCCTGCTCCTGTTGAATTGTATACTGAGACGATGTTTGGGTGCGACAGCGGGAAGGCGATTTGCTATTATTCTGACAGCGGGGATGAGGGTGATTATATAATGTTTTATGATACAGATAAGGAAGACGGGATTCACACGCAGAGGCTGGATTTAGGGGATGGGAGCCATACTTATCATTACAAGTGTGTTGATTCGGGCGGGAATGCGGCTATTGAGTCAACTACATTTAATTTGGAAATTGATACTAATGCTCCGGTTGTTGCGCGGGTTTATGAAGAAGATGCAATGCTGAAGATTGTAACTGTGCGGAATTCTGAGTGCGCTTATAGTTTGGATAATTGCGACTTTGCTTTTGCTGAGGGAAGTGATATGCCGTATGCTAATTCAACTGTTCATGTGACTGAGTGGAATGAGGACAAGACATATTATATTAAGTGCCGTGACCAGTTTAAGAATGAGGAGGCTGATTGTTCTATTATTGTGAGACCGACGAGGAATTTTCTTTAGGGGTTTTTTGGAGGTGGTAATATTTATAAACTTCTATCTTCTTATATATTTATGAAAAGGGGTTGTATACTATGTCTCTACTGAATATGGACGAATTTTTTGGAAAACACTTTTATAGCAGAAATCTTTCTTTTTGTTATCTAAACCTTTATAGGGAGACATTATGCAAGAACAAATTTTGAAACAATCTGCAGCATATAACGAATTTGTGAGAGATGCATTTAGTAAAATTGAGTTTTCTCCATTGAGAAATAGTCCTCATTGGCTTTGGATGAAAAGAGGGGCAATAAGTTTGCGAGAAGCGATTAAGAATCTTCTATCCATGAAATCCTTAACAAAAAAGGAGAAATTATTTTTAGAGAAAATGCAAAAGATTATTACTTCTGGGATTAATGGCCCGATTGTAAAGATGGATAAAAAAGAGGCTAATGGAGTTCTTAGTCTATCAATGGAGGCAATGATAGAGAGAGATGATTTAGTTAAGAAAGATTTACTTGAAAAAGAAAACTTTACCGAATTCAGGGAAGCTTTATTTTTATTGGAAGCCAACTCTCGTTTACTTAAATTAGTCAAAAATAAATTGGATACTTTGAGTGCAGAAAAACAGGATTTCTTAAATGTGCAGGGGATATCTAAATCATTGTTTAAAACATACTTATTTTTACTTGGGGAGATTGAGGAAAACTTCTTGAAAGAATCAATGCTGGATATTAAGGCCATTTGGAGAGATTACAATCCTCTTTCTAAACTTATGGTTGTATAATGGTCGATATTTTAGATACGAATATTTTCATAATCTCTATTTATGCCCCCCTATATGTGAGGGCGGTGAATAAATTTCTCACTAATCAACAAGATCCGATACCGTATTCGCTTCACAACGAAATTTCAAATCAAAGTTTAATTCTTCTTATTAATTTTCAGAAAATAAGCCATGAATTAAAAAAGGGTATTTCTCCAGATAAAATACAAGAACTTGTAGACCTTAATAATAGTTATGATAATGTTTATTCCTTTCTTAAATTAAAATCAAATAATTTTAAAAATATAAAAAAATTGCTGGAAGTGATAGATTTGGGTATTCAAAGGTTAATTACAATAGATACTTGGGTTGAAACTGCTAAATTTTATCCGGAGAATAAAATCAAAGAGAGAAAAATATTGAAGAAGTATTCTTCTTCTCTTACAAAATTAAGGAGACTTCCAGAATTGCATTCTGAAGATTTGAGAATTCTCGCTATTCTAAATCATATCTACAAAAAAGCCCAAAAGTCCGTGAATTTCGTTACGCGGGACCAAAATAGCATAATCGTGAGAAAAAGAGACATAGAATCAGAGTTCCCTTTTGTTAGGTTGATAAAAATTTCAGAGTATTTAGTTTAACTTTCTATAAACTATATTTTTGGATATAATAATCTTGATAAATGGGAATGATTCCTCTTAAAGAGTTTAGAAAACGGGGTGGATAAGGAAGGAAAGGGGTAAAGAGAAAAACGTAGTTTTCCTTTTTGGAGCGAGGGCGAAGCTCGAGCGTGTGGGTGGGGTGTGATTTTTTTGTTGGGTGGGGGTGGAATTTTCTCTACTGATTGATGAAAAAAATAAGGCGGAAATTTTAAAAACCGGTTTTTCTTAAAGAGATTATGAAAAAAGGCCAACAAAAGGCAATAGTTATATTATTGATTATAGGAATTGCAATAGGTTTAATCTTTATATTTATAGCTCTTGACACTAATTTAAATGAATCTTCTTCTATAACTGGAAATGTTATTAAAACTTTAAAAAATTGCAGAGATGTTGAAATTCCTTATACAGTAACAGAAGAATATGATTACTATCCTACAGGAAGAGTAATAAGCGGTTCTCAAAAAGAAAGTTTTAACTTTGAGAGGGGAATATATCAAGAAGGAAAAGTTTTACTAAATAATGTCGATAATGAAGCTGGCTGGTTTACTGTATCTTTCAATTGGGAAACCTTAAATGATGAACGGAAAGATAATGTGAAACATTACATAGAACCTGATGAAACTATTGAATTTTTATCCATTTATGATAATGACCTCGGAGAGGACACAAAATTTACTTATAATTTTAAAGCAGATTCAATTACCAAAACGAGAACTGTAACAAAATATAGAATAGAAGAAAAGTGTGATTAGTGGGGGTTTTGGTTGGCCATATTGGGATAAGACTCCTTAATGGGTTTATGAATGAAATAAATATTAAAAAGGAGTTTTTATTCTAAATTCTTTTTTTATGAATTTTTTTGTTTCTTCGACAAGCTCAATAGTCTCTTCTATAAGTTTCATTATGGCATGCATTACATCTTTTCTCCTTACCTGCGGAATTTGATCATATTGTGAGAGATGATTTCCAATAAGTTCTATTTTTTGACTTATGTGAATTAAAGTGTCTTTCAAGTGTTTTGTCTTCCTTCCTTTAATTTTTCTATTAAGACCCACCACATAATCCCGAGTATTTAATCTCCAAATTTCATGCCCTCCCTTCAACCCCCACCCCAATAATTCCTTGACCCATTGAAGATTACCTTTGGTAGGTATTTTTTTCTTTATCAGTTCAATCTCACTCTTTTTGCTACTTATAGCATTTAATTCCGCATACAACGCTTCCAGCAAACTCACTTGCCTTCCATAATCTCGATAAAACGGGATAAATCCCGCAAATACTGCTACAAATAGAGCAAATATTGCAACCCAAAAAGATCTCACAGTTATTCTTTCTATGATATATTCATTGTACGAGAGTACATGTACTCTTTCAGAATCAAAAAAAGAATCATCAAATTCTTTTTCAAAATTCATGCGATAACTCGGATTTGTATTATTGAAATAATCCTCTCGTTTTAGCAAAATAGCTTTGATCTCCCATACACCAGGAAAGTCGGAAGGAACTCAAATCTTATATGGGGATGGTAAAATTACAATTATTGGAGAAGAGAACTTTGAATTGTCAGGGAAAGAGAAATTAGTTAATATCCGACCTGAAGGGAGGGAAATCCATGTTATAGATGATGACCTCTTAGGGGATGTAGTTAGCGGCGAGGGTCAAATAGATGGATGGTTTGATTTTGCTGGTGATGTAATACCTAACGGGGATGGAAGTTACTCTCTTGTTGGAATGGACACTATGGCAACCTCTGACAGGGGCAGTTTTAAAATTAGTGAGAGTGATATTCTTTCTGGTGATCCAATTGAACTTGGGGGAAGAAGTAATAGAAAAGGATTCCTTTCTGAAATTACGGAAGGAACTGACTCTTCTAGGCTTACTTATGAACCTGGACAGAAAACTATGGGGAAAACATTTTTTGATTTCAGCTCTTCAGGTATTGAGGCGACTGATGGGTCCTGGAAAATAGATCGGAAGAATTTACTGGGGAATGATGTAGACTTACATGGACGAACTTCTTATGATTTTACCTCTCAACAATTTAAAGGTGACCTTGATAAGGGTTATTCATTTTATACTTCTCCAGCAGATGAAGCAACGCAGTATAACTTTATTGTTTCTAGAAAGATCATTGGGGGAGAAATAGGGATTGGATCTCAAGAAAAATGGGTACGCCACGAAAATGCTGTTAGATTGGGGGGTCCTGAGTTTTTTAGTGGAAAATTAGTTGCAACTTATGGGATCTTCGCAAAATGGACATGGTAGAAATTGAAAGTTTTATAAAACTGATTTGCGTTGATAATTTATGAAAAGAGGTTTAGGTAAAAGCAATAAAAGTGCGCAACACACGATGGGGCTGCCGTTTGGAATTATATTTGCGATTTTCCTGATTATTGTTTTTATTGTGATTGCGTTTGTTGCGATTAAATATTTTTTGGATATTGGGTCTTGTTCAGGTGTTGGGATGTTTTATGATGAGCTGCAGAGGGGGGTTGATGATGTTTGGGCGACGCAGGAATCTAACAGGGAGTTTGAAATGGATTTGCCTTCGGGGGTGATGAAAATTTGTTTTGGGAATTTAACTGGGGAGATTAGCCAGACAGATGAGGTTTTGGATGATTATGGTGAGATTAGTATTTACAAATATCAGGACGCGAATGTTTTTTTGATTCCGCCGGGGGAGGCGTGTGAGATGCAGTTTTCTAAGATTGAGCATATTAATATTACAAAGATAACTGAAAACCGGAATCCGTATTGTGTTGATGTTTCGCGAGGGCTTGTTTTGAAAAAGGGTTTTTATGATAAATTTGTGGTGGTTGAGTGAGTTGGGCGAAAGGTTTAAATAACCTAAATGGGGGTTACTATAACCTAAATGGTGGTTAGAAATGGAATTTAAGATTTTTTTGAAGAAAAGTCCTTTAGCAAGAAAGATTTTTGGAAAGCGAGAGTTAGTTATAATCCAGAAGCAAATATCTGGGATTCGTCTTACACAATCTGAAAAAAATCGGCTTTCTAGAGATATAAGGCCGAAGTTGAGGTTTATTCGTGAAGTGAATAAGTTTGAGAATGAATTTGAGTTAAAGCGAGGTGCTGAGAATAAAAAGTTGATTGAAATAGTTATAGAAGCAATAAGAGAAGATAAATTTTTTTCACGAATTAAAGAGGTGTGGCTTTTTGGTTCTATTGTTACTAATGAGATGACTGTTCGATCTGATGTTGATGTTGCTGTTTTATTTAAGGAGATAACTAAAAGGGAGGCTGCCAATTTTAGAATAAGGGTTTTCGGAAGAGTTCCAGATAAGGTGGATATTCAGGTTTTCAATGTTTTGCCTGAAAAAATCAAAAAGTCAATATTAAAAAACCATAAAGTATTATATAAAAAAGATGGAAAATAGGGTAGGTGATAAAACAAAAGAGATTGATAGTTACTTAGAAGAGTTGGAATCATTTTTGCCAGAAAGTTTGGAAGCTTACAAAAAACAACTTGATAAGAAAGCTGCTTGTGAAAGGTATTTTGAAAAAATTGTTGAGGCTGTTGTTGATTTGGCTTTTTTGATTATAAAGAAAAAGAAATTAAAATCTCCAGATAATGACAAGCATGCTTTTGAAATTTTGGAGAATTCAAACCTCCTTTCTCATGAATTATCTGAAAGATTGCAAGATGCTAAATCTATGAGAAATATAATTGCTCATGAATATGGTGAAATTGATGATGAGAAAGTTTTTCACGCTGTGACTGAAGAATTAATTCCTGATACTAAGAAATTTTTGGGGGTGGTGGGGTGATGAAAATACCGAGGACTAAATTGGAATATTCTTGGATGTATAATACACTTTTTCAAAAAGATTTTGATAAGAATAACTTAAAAAAATTGGAAAAGAAGACTAAAATATTCAGACAACTCTACGGAAAAAATATAGGGGCTATTTTGAAGATTATTAGTAAGGAATTTATTTCTTGGGAAGAAGATTATATTCCTATTTTTATGATTGACAAGGGTTCTGTTTTTTGCGATCCAATTACAATAAGGTATGAAAAAAATCCAAAGATTATGTTAATAAGATTATTTCATGAGCTTATTCATCGCAATATTATAAAAAAGAAGTTCAAAAATGAATATCTCATGCATAAATGGATGGATAAAAAAATGATTCCTTTATTAAATAAAATACCTACTGATTTGACTTCGGAAGTTTTTGTTTTGAATAGAATGACTGAAAATTGGAAGGTGAAGAAAAAATGAAAACCAAAAAAGTAACTCGCGATTCACTCTTGCCAGGAATTATGAAAGATAGTGCAAGAGCAAATCGCGCAGAATTCAACTTTGTCTGGATTTTTGCAATTATCGCGGGGATTGCAATCTTGATTTTAGCTGTTTACGGGGCGGTGCGGGTGGCAGATACTAAAAGACTTCAGACTGACACGGAAGTGGCAAAGGAGATTTCAATTATTACTGACCCGCTGCAGGCAGGTTTTGGGGAGGGGCGGTTTGGGAAAATTATTTTTCGTTCAGAAACAAGGGTGAATAATTATTGTTATGATGATGAGTTTGGGAAAAACGAGATTTCAGTTGCAACCCGGTCGCGGATTGGGGAGGAGTGGAGTCTGGCAGGGGGGGCGACTTCTGTTCATAATAAGTATATTTTTTCTTCGCCTCAAAATTCTGGAAAAGAGTATTATGTTTTTTCCAAGCCATTTGAATTTCCGTACAAGGTTGCTGATTTGATTTTTTTAACGCAGAAAAAATATTGTTTTATTAATACGCCGGATGAAATTGAAAATGAGATTTTGGGGCTGGCTGTGCCGAACATTGCAATTGAAAACTGCACTGGGGAGGAAGATGAGGTGCGGGTTTGTTTTGGGGCGGGCGGGTGCAGTGGCAGGGGTGTGGTGGTTTATGGGGGGTGTGTTTCAGGGTGCGGGGGGGCGGGGGTGTGGGGGGAGGGGTTTGTTTTGAAAGATGGAGAAAGATTAGAATATGTTGGAAGTTTAATGTATGGGGCGATTTTTTCAGAAAAAGATATTTATGACTGCAATGTGAAGAGGCTGATGTATCGGACTGCGAAGATTTCTGAGGTATTTGGAGATAAAGCAGATTTGATGAATGCACGAGAATGTAATACTAATCTTAAGGCAGATTTGCGGTTGCTTGGCGGGCTGGCTATGAATGCAACTGCAGAAGATTTAATGATGTTAAATGATTTTGTGAAGCAGGTTGAGATTAAGGCAGATAGGGAGGTGTGCGGGTTATGGTGATGAAAGGACTAATAAATTTAAAGAAGCATGGCTTTGTAATTGACAATCGTAAGAGGAATGATTGGGCAAGATCTAAAAAGATTTTCATTAGAAGTTCGGTTGCGCAGGCTTTGTTAAGGGCAAGAGAATTATTGCCTGAAGGGAATAACTTCAAAATTTGGGATGGGAAAAGGTCTATTGAAGACCAAAGAAGGATAATTAAGATCTGTGAAAAGGATTTCAAAAGAAAGCATCCTAAAAATTGGCATAATATGCTAGTTCGATATACGGGAGGGTATAAGATTCTCAAACAGAGACCTTTTTGGCCTGCAAGTCATCTGGGAGGAGGGGCAGTGGATCTAACAATTATGAAAGGGAAAAAAGAGCTTGAAATGGGTGGGGTAAGTTTTAATGAAAAAGATAATTTAAATTATTATGAAAAAAAGAAAAAATTGACTAAAAAAGAAGAAGAGATTAAAAGAAACAGAAGATTATTAAAAAAAGTCATGAGGAAGGTAGGATTCAAACCCTACCTCCCAGAATGGTGGCATTGGTCATGCCTAAAATGAAAGCACAGCTAAAAATCCAGCAGATGGCGTTTATGATTGTAGCTGTGTTTTTCTTTTTTATTCTTGTTGGGCTTTTTTTTATATCTTGGCAGTCAAAATCTCTTACAGATAGTTACGAAGATTTGCAAAAAAGACAGGCGCTTTCGTCTTTGGAAGTGATTTCTAATATGCCTGAGTTGAACTGTGATTCGCAGGAAAACTTGTGTCTAGATGGGGATAAGCTGGATGTTTTAGCTGGGGGGCGGGGGGCGGGGTATGGTGATTTTTGGCCTGTTGCATCTGTGAAAGTTTACAAGATTTACCCTTCTTTTGCTGAAAGCGGGAAAGTGCAGTGCCCGGCTTTGGGATGCAATTACTGGGAAATTTATAATTCTGGACAGGCAAGTTCTGAAGAATTTTCAAGTTATGTGAATATTTGCAGGAAAATGAAGGAAGGTGGTTATGTTTATAATAAATGCGAGATTGGCAAGTTGGTTTTGGGGGTGATTTTGAAAGATGAGTGAAAAAAATAAAGGACAACAGGAAATGGTAGGGTTTGTGTTGATAGTTGTGCTTGTTGTGATTGCGCTGCTGGTTTTTATTGTGATTTCGGTGCGAAAGGCGCCAGATGAAAAACAAAGTGTTGAGGTGGAAAATATGCTGAATGCTGTGCTGGATTATACAACTGATTGCGCGATTGTGTTTGAGCCGCAGTTTGATAGTGTGGAAGATTTAGTTAAGAGTTGTTATGGCGGGGATGGGTGCGATAATTTGAATGAGATGGCTTGTGATTATTTGAATGAGACGTTGATTGACATTATGGGTGATTTGATGAGAAGTGAGAGTGTGATTAATGCTTATCAATTTGATATTTTGTTCCGGGATGATGCAGATGTAGAAGAAGATGTTTTGAAGGTGGTTGGGGGAAATTGCACGGGCGGGGTGACTGGGGCGAGTGTGCCTCTGGCGGCGGGGGGCGGGGATTTGGTGGTGCGTTTGCGGGTGTGCAATGATGTTTAAATATTAATTACAAGTTTTATTTCATCTACAGACAAGGTGGGTGTTAGTGCTTCTCGTTTACCTGTTCTGGATGTATGAAATTCTACAAAACCAAATCGTACAAGAAGCTGGACATCTTCTCTTACTGACTTGAAATCTCTGCCCAAAATCTTTGCTAATCTGTAAATTGATTGAGGTTTTTTGAATTTTAAAGTATAAAGAATCCTTGCTTTTTCATTGCTTAATAGCTTTCTTAATAAGGTTATATCTGAAAAATCGTGGGCTTTTTTTCCGCCTACAAATTTGGATACAAACCCTCCCTTATTTACATTAATATCCACATATCTTGTCTTGCTTTTCTTTTTTTCTGCCATTTTCCTATATGGGGTATATTTACCTAGATATATAAACTTTATTGTTTTTGTATATGGGGTATTCTAAACCATATATTCATTAATTTATTTTTTCTGGAAATCCTCTATCCTCTTGAAATTGTTATTACTTTAATGAGTAACATAAGATTTATAAAGGAACCTAAGAGTATGCGTGATTCAATGTGATTTTTCTACGATTGGGGGGATAAGATTTATAAAGTAAAACTAAGTTGGATAGAAGTGTGTTATTAGTTTAATAATACACTGACTAGTCAGTGATTAACAAATAGGGATTCTAGAGATGACTAGCTTATAACGCTCCCTAGTTATAAGTCAAAAATTTTCACTCTTGTAAGATTATCGCAAGATAGTCAAGAGCGGAAATTTCCGGCCAGGCTGTTAGAAATGCTGAACTCGCAAAGTGAGGCCTTGACAAAGGCGGCTAAACTAATAGTGCTGAAAGGAGGTTAATAATAATGAAAAAATTCATACAAAAAGCTATTACAGTTTTAGGAAGTGCTGCTTTAATTGGTTCTACTATCGGTTTTGCTGCTGCTGCTGCATATCCAACTCCTTTTGTTGAAAATGGGGCTGCAAATGTAGCTATTGTCCATGGTAGTAATGCTGCAATAAGTGATGTTGTTGGTGCTGCGAATATTGCAAGCGATTTAGCAACTGCTCTTGCTGCACAAACTGCAAGTGGAGGCACAGGTGCTAGTGTTACTGGTACTGCTTGGCAAGCAATGACAAGTTCTGACCCTCTTGAAATTCAAGAATCTTTAAACAATATTACAACTTATCTGGATGACACAAATTTCGCTCTTTTAGAGAGTGGGACTGTTGTAAACTCTAAAGGTACTTCAGTATATGACCAAGAGTTACATTTCCATGATATAGAATCATCTCGAGTAGAATATGCGGAAGATGACGATGCTGATGTTGTTGGCGATTACTTTAAAATTGCAAATGGACAGAATATTGCTAGATATGTAATTGACTTTACAACAACTTTGGATTCAGATATAACATCTGGAACAATAGATGATGTAGAAGATGAAACTATCTCTTTATTAGGTAAATCATACACTATTACTACTGCTACAAATGGTACTGGTGGTGTAGAACTTACATTAATGAGTGGAGCTGCACAGGGTACTATTTCAAGTGGTGAAGAAATCACTATTGGTGGTTACACTGTTAGTTCTGTTGTTTCAGGAAGTTCAGCTGTGAAATTCACAGTTGATGGTACTCCAATTGATGAAATGGATAAGGGTGAGATAGAACCAATTACTGGGACAAACGATTATATCGCTGTTACAGATATTGACTATGAATCCTTTGCTGGTGGTTTACACCAAGCTACATTCTGGATTGGTGCTGATAAGATCGTACTTAAGAATGGTGCTGACCTTGAAGTTAATGCAGATTCCATTTCAGGTGCTGCTGTTACAATTAACCATACTGAATCTGGTGGGGATATCTCCATTGCAGAAATCGTGGTTAATATGACTGCTCAAGATGAATATCTTGTTCCTGTTGGTGGAAAGCTAAGTGACGAGATCGCATTAGAAGGTGATGAGCCAGGTGTCTTAGTTGGTCAAAATTGGGACATCGAGTTTAAGGGCTTCGCTGCAGTAAATACTGACGAAGTTAAATTAGACGCAGTTAGTTCTGACAGAAAGTACAAGTTGACTTTCACAAATCTAGCTGGAGATGTTGCCGAGTTACCTCTTGTTTATTCAAATGCAACAGGTATGCACGGTGGTGATACTCGAGAGAAGAGGTTAGTTATGTCTCCTGGTGCTGACAATATTACAAAGAATGATTACTTCATTCTAAACACTGCTGACCCTGTAACTGCAGGGAACAATGCTAAGACGTATATTGTTAAGTATAAGGGTGCTGATAAAACATCTTCTACTAGTCCTAAATTGGACTTAGAAATCTTGGGTGTTGGTAATCAGGAATTGTCTATGGATAAGGACCCTGCTCTTGGAGGAACACTTGTTACTCTTAAGATTGGTGGTGGTACTTTCACTTTCACAAATGAAACATCTTGTGCTTCAAGTGATTGTACAATTTCCTTAACTAGTACAGACTATGCTGATGGTGCTTCTCCGGGTCTTCCGGTTAGCCAGTATTTAAGAACACAAAGTAATGCTTTGATTAACATTACTGACTTGAATACTACACTAACAAACAACTTTAGTGTTGAAGACGGAGGATTAGTTTTGGCTACAGGTAACTGGATTGTTAACGTGAGCGTAGATGATACTGCTCGTGATGACGATGATTTATCACTTCCAGAAACTATCTACTATGCTACATTTGCTAATGGTTCAGACACAACTGATATGACTGTAACTGTTACAAAGAGCCCAGCGTGGATTAGTGACCCTGAAGACAACAACAAGAACTCTTATAGAACAAGGTATGGTGCTTTGATTGAAGAGGTAGATGGAGATGATTCACCTTCCGAGGTGACATTGACTATCCCTGACTCAATTATTGAGCCACTTGTATACTTGAGCTCTGGTGAAATAATGGTAAGTACTGGTTCTGCAAGTAGCGCTAGTGCTACTGAATTGGGTGCTGTTACTGTTGAAGATAGTGAAGTTGCATCTGTTGCTGCTAAGAACTTAATTGTTGTTGGTGGTAGCTGTATTAACTCTGTTGCTGCTGACTTATTAGGTCAGGCTGCTTGTAGTGCTGATTTTACAACATTGACTGAT
>NZER01000245.1 GCA_002690445.1 Candidatus Pacearchaeota archaeon | reverse complement strand
TAAGACCTTACCTTACCCCTAATGATTGGGATGGAACGGAGGCTGCCTCTTATGAAGATGAGGGTAAATACAATAACAGAACTAGCCCCAGTGTTCCTACAGCCTTTCATATAGCAAACATAAGCAAAGACCCTGCCGCTATTTATGTTGAATGGGAGGAGGAGGCTTACTTAGCTTCTGATGGGTTACTGCATTCTTCTCAGCTTTATTCTGCCGAACTTGATAATTTTACCATAAGTAATGATTATGAAGAATATTTTAGCCATATAACTTTAGCTGAGGACTCTTCTTCTTCTGGCTCTTTTAGTTACTCTGGTTCTACGGTTGATAAAACCAAGACTTATAATATTTTTGGTATAGAACTACCATTAAAGCTTAACGTATACACTAGTGCTATAGGTACTGCGGACGCAGAGAAAATTAACCAAGATTTATATCTTGAGCAAGAAGGAGAAATGGTTGAAGCAGGAGCCTACTATAAAGTAAGTGGTATAGGTTCTGCAAATGTTAGTAGACTTAAGATAGTAAATACGGTTTATGAAAACGTTAGAATAGACTCTGTAGTTACGAAGGGTGTTCTTAATGGATACACAGGTTTAAGCGACAAAATAAAAGCTTGGTTTGACGAAGACCAGACAGCCCTACAAAACGTTTTTAGCTCTTACGATATAACCAAGGCTGGGGGTAGGGAGTGGGATACTTCTTATTCTAAGACGGTTACACCAAAATTTCTTTCGAAAAACAAAGCATTGATCCTGAGTCTAGCCGAAATCTTAACTCCTAGCTACACTGAGGACATGGAGGGGTGTTCGGCTTTCGATAGCGAATATTACAACATGCCGTCAGAGGTTTCTTCTTCTAGTTGGGGGGTGGTTCAATCTCCTTTCGTTAAGACTGACAGAAAAGATGTAAAGTTTCTCAAGAAAGATTCCGTAGTTGTCTCGTTAGCAGACGCTGCCTTAGGCGGTGTCGGGCAAAATAGATCTATAACTTGTTTATCTGATCCTTTTGATGTGGTCTTGCCTATGAGAAACTCTGTGGGTCATAAGGATTTTGACTTTATTATTGTTAATGGTTCTCATAGTTCTATTAACATAATTTCTCCTGAGGGAACGACAGGTATTTTAGCTAATCCTTTCGTTGCCTCTATTCCGGCAGGATCAAGCCGGAAAGTAAGCTACAAAAAGTGGAGAGAAGGTGATGCAAGCAGTAAAACCTTTACTAATCCAGTAACAATAGACACTGACGTTTTAGGAAAAGCTCTTCTTAGGGATGATTTAGATGTGTTTTCAGTAAGCTTAAAAACAAGTCAAAGCCACCCTTTTCTTATTTTAGGTTCTTCTACTAAGAAAAATAAATTAAAGATAATAAACAACACAGGGTATAATCTCTATATACGAGCAACGGTAGATGGGGTGAACGCAAGTGGAGACCAGAAAGTCATAGCTAAAGACAATTATTTATGGGTTGAATCGGATGGGAGCAGCCTTGAAGCGGTAGATGAAAATGAGGTCGCCGTTCCTTTGATCAGAATAAGAGATGGTTCAGTTTCTTTATCTGAGGGAGCCTATAAGGATGAGGTTGTTTTGTTTAATTCCGATAAGGTTTCTTTGTTTGACATAGTAAAAGACCCTTCTACGGAAACAAGCTTTTTTTCAACAGCTTTTGTTCCCTTTATAAATGATACAAAATTTAAAAGGTATTATCCGGCAAGAAGCGAAGGCCGCACTGGTGGATTTACTTTACGTAATAGTGATGATGTCATAATCTCTGTACCTAGCCCAGATCCTATTAAGGTGGATAAAGATGGTGTGGTAGATTTTTTCGATGTTTCTTGTCATTTGTTTGAGTTTATCCTTAAGAACGTTAATAATAAAGTGGTGTACCCAAACAAGGATTATGATTATATTTTTACAAATAGTGCCACCTTTTCCTGTACTCTATATAATGGTTTAAGCGATGCTACTTATTTTTTCCAATTAGATTCTAGCAATAATGTAATAGAGCAAGAAGATGGTAGTTATAAATACAAAAAAATCGAAGAGAAGGCGGTTCTCAACATAAGTCAAACCGGAGCACTTGACAATAGTGGTACGGTATCTATAGCTAAAGGGCAGGCTTATTTCGAACAAAAGAGGGAAGATGAAGTTTTTACAAACAAAAGATTTTTATACTCTAGATTTTATCTTAATAAAGCTTCTTACGCGGGAAAGACTATTGTGTTCAAAGACCCTTTCGATATTATGTATAGTTTCACAAGCGGCGAAGACTATTACTTCAGTAACGCTAACACTGTGAAACAAGTAAATATATCAAAAGCTGTCTGCTATACAAAAAATGGAGTAACGGAGGAGGACCAAATTGAATCTGGCTCTTATTATATAACGGGAGTTAAAACAGTGACGAAAGATTCTGTAGTCGTCTCGTTGGACAACTCCATAAACCTTCCTATAGTAAGGCCGAAATATAACCTTAATCCAAACGGTTCGCTATATGTCCTTAGGCATTTAGCTGACGTAGAGCAGGCGTCTATGAATACTTTAAAAATAGCCAATGTTAGCAGGGGAGCTATTAACGTAACTTACGACCCGAACGACCTCAATTTGAAGTGGAAGATATTTTCTTCTGAGAGGGCGGACTTTAAACTTACTGCTTTTGATGACGATTTTTATTTAGATAAAAAGAAAAATAAGATCACTAAGAACACCTCCCCTGTTAAGTGGTTGGATGCCGACGAAAAAGAGCATAAGATTTACGTTAAATATTCGGAGGTGCGCAAACAAGATAAGCGAGACTGGTTCATTCGTTTAACAGATCTTGACGTGCCTCATCTCATCAAGGACCCTAACTATTTTAACGAGCAAGAATGGGAGATGGAAAGGAAGGTAGAAAAGCTTGGTCAAATAAATGTTGATTATAACGGGGTCAGGTTTAAGTTTTCCAACATATTTAGGACAAATAAGCAGGAAGCCATAGAGGGTCAAACAGGTTTTCAATCTATAGAAGACTATGATGACCCATACAAATTCGGGATAACGTTGCTATCTAACAGAAGGGGAATCAGCAAGAAGATCTTTTTTGATAAGGATATCTCGGAACAGTTTTTCCCTCTATACCTTAAGTTACCTTGGGATATACCTGCGGACATAGTAGCTTATATGCTGAGCACTGGACACGAAAGGCTTAGCCGATGCCTCCATTTTAACGAAAGAAATGGGGAGATAGCTTTAGGTGGTTTCAATAAAAATAAATACTACTCATTGGAATCTGAAGCCACGTCTTCTTACGACTTTACTCATAGTGCGGAGACATGGAAGAATGCTGCTTTTAATGCAAAGGACTACGTAGGTATAGAGCAAGACAAGGAATTCAAGCCAAGTTTAATATATGATAATACGGTTTATTATACTGGACAAAAAATTAGAGGGGTTGAGGGTGTTTCTGAATACAAGCTTAGGTTCCCTTATTTTTCTGTGTTAAGGGTTTCTCAGTTTTCAGCGGAAGATCTTGTCGATTCGGATACTCTAAAAGGTGAGGGCTCAGAGTTTCAATCTGATAAAGAAGCTCTTCAGGCGGAGGCTAATGAGCAGACCTTTAATTGGAATAAGGTTACTAGCCCTTTCCATGAAAACGATTTTCTTAGTGGCAAAGTTGAATCCATTACCTCCTATCATAACTCTGATAAGCACGAGCTAATACTAGGTAGGAAGATAAAAGACATAGATGGGTCATACAAACAAGACCTCGGAATAGTATACAGGCTTCAAGATAACCCTGATCAACCAAAGTATGGAGAAATGATACCCGATGATGAAAACTATTGGAGAAAAAGCCGTTGGTATACATTTAAGATACCTTTAGAGGAAGGATACACCTATACCAAAATTGTTGGCGCAAACGAAGATATGGTTATTAGGGACAGCGAGGAGACAAAGAAAGAGGCGGGGTCAGTTACTTTTGTGGCTAAAAAGGGTGACGTAGCAGAGATAACTGTACATTTCTTAACCGCGGGTCAAGCATTAGGCTCTTCTCTCCCGTCTAATGTTGAAAGCCCCGGTTTTGAATATAAAATATCCTCTTCTCTTAAATATAATAGAGACTCGATTGATGTCGCTGGAAAAATCATGCAGATAAGTTTAGAGCCAAAGGACTCTATGCCTTTTATTGCGGACGGTATTATATCAAGCCTGAACGAGGATTTTTCCACTCCAGATTCAGATGAATATACTTTAAAATCTTTGGAGCAACTAGACGCTAAATATAAAAATGATAGTGGGATTGTGGATGCTGAAAAATCAGACGAATATCAAAGAGCGTTTAATACAATCACTTCGTTATCCAATAATGAAATATACCAATCATTAAAGAATAACTTAGGGCATTCATTTATTCCGGCTTTTGGCGTTACGTCAGGAAGGAGCCCTATGGTTGGCTTTGCTTTTAACTTAAAGAAAGACTTAAGGTCTTATAAAGCTATAAGGTTTAGGCTGAAAAAACTAACAGATAGAAAGATAATATTTAATGACTTCGAAAAAGATGAAAAACTAAAAGATTATTTTAGTAAGAATTCTGCCGAAGCTAATTTGAGGTATCAGCTAAATACAAGCATAGGTAGCATAGCCTACCAAGATATAGCTCATCCCGGGGGTGTTGCTACCATGCCTCACTCAGAATGGACAGAGGTGACTCTTAGTGGGAGTGGTGAAGACACCATGCTTACGCTTCCTAGGTTTGATGATTGCGATGCCATAATCTTTAAGGAAAGCAATGGAGAGATAATAACTGGTAAGCCCTACTTTCTTAGAATAAAAGACTGGCAGGATCTTGAGGCCACTCAGTACGAGTACGATGTTTTAAAAATATTTTGTAACGACAGGGATGAAAACGGTGGTTTTGTGGGTGAGTACGATGAACAGCTTAAGGTGAATAGCAGCTTGGTCACCGGTCAAAAATATAAAATAGTTAATTACTTTGACTTAGCTAAAAAATCAGGAGAGTCAGGGCATAGGGGGGAAAAACCTTTAATAAACAAGCTTTACCCCGAAGGCCTTGGCTTGACGAAGTATCCCAGCTTAAGCTTTCCTATAATAGTAGGCTCGAAAAAGTTTTTCTTAGAGAGACCTCATTATCAGGATGCAGATGATTGGGCTGAGACTGCTTTATGGCCTGACACGGTTTGGAGAGAAGAGGAGGGCAGCTTTAGCGTTAGAGCTAACCTAGAGTTATCGGAAGTAGCTCAGGCTTTTATATCAGACGGAGACAATATTGAGGAGATGGGGGCTTTTAATAACGGATCTAATAAAAACCCTTGGCGGAAAGAAAACATATTTAGTGGTGTCAAGAATCTTTTATATAGGCCCAACGTTCAAATGCAGATAGTTAGCTGGGATGAGGCTACGAGAAAAGCAAAAGTTAATATTAAGTTAACTAAAGGAAGGGAATACAGATGTCTTTACCGAAAAGAAAAGGTTCTGGAAGAGGAGGAGTGTGAGGTAATTTATTCTATAACTATTAATAATGGAACAGCTAAAACAACTTCTTTTTGTGAAATTTTCACCGCCTCGACCGAAGACTTCTTCATTGAAGTAGACGTAGACAACGCCAGCTTAGACATTAGCACGACTGGGCAAGAAAAGGAGGGGCTATTCACACAAAGTAATAAAGACGCCGTGTTTTCTTATATTAGTACGTATATTTGTTTGACTGAGTCGGCGACTTTTGTGGATCAAACAGTCAAAGTGAATGAGGATATGAATAAAGCCGACTACCTAGATTACCAGATACCTATATTAAACAACGGTAACGATAGAGACTTTGGTTTTAGTAATCCAGACAGCTTTTATTATACAGAGGGCTACGATAGAATATTCACAAGAGGTCAGAGAGAGGAAAACTTAACTAATGCAAATAAGGATCATGGTTTAATGTATGACGGGCCTATGCCTGCTGATATAGAATATATATATCCTAGGTGTTATGTAGAGGGTGTCCTTAGCTTTGACATAAGCAATGACTATTGGGATGGTTTTATAGATAGATTCGAAGCTGAAAACCAATACGGCTCTAAATCCACCAGAACTAAGCCAAAAAATATCAACTTTACTTTACAAAAACTTACCGGTGGAGTGTGGGGAGGTGGAGATATAAATATTGACTCCATAACAGAAAATTCAGGAACGGCGACAGTGACGACAAGAGGGAGAGATTTGGAGGATAACTCCTTGCAAACAGGCAGCACTGGCACTGTGACTATCACTGGGGCTACGCCAGAGGCCTATAACGCCAGCTTTGAAATTACGGTTACCGGAGATACCTCATTTACTTTCTCTATTGAAGAGGGGACTGGCGACGCAAGCGGCATAATTATTGCAAATGTAAAGGGACACAATGTAAGATTAGCTGACGACAAAGCTTTCTTAACTGCAAAAAGGAGTGGCAAGACTGCTTACGCTACCGTGGCTTATACAAAAGCTAAGGTTGGTGAAACTTATAGACTTGTTGTAACTAATGAAAGTGTTGAATATTACAAGGATGGAAAAGAGCATTATTTTTCTAACTCTAAAATGAGGGTTCCTTTTGAGTGGCGGAGTACCATTTTTTCCTCAGACGTAACTAGCGTAGAGAATACCTCGAAGCTAGACGTTACTACAGGCGAAGGGTTTTTTGAGCATAGTATTAGTTTGGGGGAAAATCACCTACTACAAAAATCTATAGCCTTTCCAAAGGATGGGGTGTCTAGGTTTGGGTCATATAATTATAAAAGAAAACACTATGACTTAGGTATTAAGACTCCTTTTACTAGGCTTTACATGTATCGGTTAAATCATTCTTTAAGTTATGTGTATGTGGATAAGATAGCCCAAGGAGGGATAACCAAAATAGAGATTGAGGATGCTGGCTCTAATTACAGGCTTCCTCCGGTTGTTTCTATATCTGCGCCTACCTTGGGCTTACCCGGGGAAAGAACAGCTACGGCTAACGCACAAATAGAGTCGGGTAAAATAAAATACGTACAAGTGCTGGACGCTGGTTCCGGATATTCCGACCTAAACAAACTAAAGACCAACAAGTTCATAAGTAATAGTTGGGGTAGGGGGGCTACCGTTAGGAAAGAATGGTTAATTCAGGCGGCTAAATTTGCTCATACATTTACATTAAACGGAACGAAAATAATAACTCATGACGGAGTAAAAAATATAGTATTTGGTTCTTATGTATCTGGTGTAGGAATAACACAGGGCACAAAAGTCACAAGGGTAAATAGCCCCACCGAGTTTGAGATTAGTCATATTGCTACTGGGTCTGGCTCTCAGACTCTTACTATAGATTTAGTCGAGAGGCAGATGCCTTATATATCTTTTGAAGAACAGTTTGGTGTTGAGACGGCTCCTGTTTCATTAACGCCTATTTACCCCGAGCTTCTTCCTGAGGGTGACCCTTTGAGAATTGAACCATGTCAGGAGACTTTTGGTATAGATTTTGCGGAGTCGGAAGTGTTAGCTGAGTACGTTGATTCTCCTGAGGGGTCAGACTTAGCTAAAGATGCTGTAAGCGCTATAACTAATTACACACAAGTCCTAGAAGGAGTTCTCGATGATCCGAATTGGGACAAGGTGGTGGATAGAGGCAAAATATTGGGAGAAAAGTCTGAAGGCGAAAACTCTTCTATTATGGAATCCAATGAGGTCTCAGCTTACGGTCTTACAACTGAAGATGAGTACGTGGATAGCTCACAAGGTTCAGAGCACCCTAGCGTTGCGGGCTTATACACAGCTGACGATAGGGATGCTTTATCTGAGATTACTGTTACAGTAGAGGATGACGGTGAGTGTGTTACTGAAACATTTGCTAGTGTCGATCCTGCTTCACTCGTGGCCATAGTTAATAATCATTCTTTAGCTGAATATAGGGTTGTGGAGAACCAGATAGCTAATAAAGCTACTCCTTGGCTAACTTCGTTTAGTAGATCCCAGAATCCTTCTTTACCTAAGGGCTTTGGTATTAACCCCGGCTCCCCTGTCTCGTCAGAGGTCTTTAACACCTACGCTAGGGCCGTAAACAATCTCCATTTGGTTGGTGCTTATGTTCCTGTCTTCGCCAAAGTTAGAAAATTTAGACAGTATGAATATAGATATATAGAAGATATGGCTGGCCTTACCTTTGCTCAAGATAACCCTGCTAGCGCGGGCGATGAAAGAGGGTCGGCTGATGTTTCAGTATGGGAACACGAATCTAAAATTAATAAAATAACATACTTTGACTCAACAGAAAACAAATGGAGAGACGCTTGGTTTTCTGCTGACTTTGGTGGTGAAGTAGAAGACGAAAATAAATATAATATCTTTGATTCTGACAAAGAAAAAGACCTTCTCGAAAAAGCAGATCAAGATGAATATATGGAAGAAAGGTATGAAAAAGATATAAGAAGTAATGCCTTTACCCCTAATCATATAGGTCTGCCTACTATTGTTAATATACCCGAAGAAGCCGGGATATTTTGTAGCCCTGCGACGAGAAATTCGGACAGGCAACGGAATAAAGAAAAAGGTGTGCGCTTGCCTGAGTTATTGAACAGGAGAGCTGTTGCTTTTGATGGAGAGCTTGTTCATGCTAGCGAAATCTATGATGTGACAGATGAAGACGGAAGAATAAATTCTTCTATTGTTAATATAGCTGGATCAGATATAGTTGATACTTTTTATGAAAATGAGATAATATTTGGTTGCCAAATAAAGGGTAAGTCTTTTTGGTCCACCTTCTTAAAAACAACTAAAGAGTGGACTGAGTTTGAAATTATTCCATCACCTTCTTTCATTGAGGCTATATCGGATGAAGAAACGTTGGGTAACCTGACGGGGATAAAGGGTACGGTAATCAGAACAACAACTTTATGCTCTAATGAGGAGTTCGATAAAGTTCAGAGTCGCTTCGTGAACGACAAGCATAGCTTATGCACATCAGTATTAACCAAGGAGTCGGAATATACCTATGAGACATTATTTAATCTAAGAGAAGGAGATTCTATCGTGGGTCCTGTGGAAAAAGACCATGAAGTTAGTTTTGAGCAGGATTTTGGGGGGCAAGGAACTCAGGTTTTTAAACTTGAGCCAGAATTTACTCAAGCTTTAGCCGTGTATGGCACAAATGAATATCGTTATTTGGTCAGGCATGGGGTTAAGAGTTATTATCCTGTTGGGCCTTGTATTCACAGGTGTTCACCTTCTGCGAGCGCTGTTTTTAAAGCTAGTGATGAACAGTTAGTTTTTGATTTGATGTCTGGATCTAAGAACAAAGCTCTCAACCCTACTACTCGTATGCCGAACTTAGAGAGAGCTTATGTTGCGGCACAAAAGTCTAATAAGAAAGGTCTTACTGCTGGCACTATTGATGGCTTTTCTGTACCGAGCGAAGGAGAGGGCGGCTTGAACGCGCAGTCTGCAGGGCTTCATACATTTGTTAGTCCTGAAACAGGCGATGTGACCGAGGGCGGATAAATATGAATAATAAAAAAATAGAGAACATAGAACCTCAAAGCTCTGCCTCTTGTTCTTCTTATTTAGAGCCTGTTGGTAAGTCTTACGAATCTAAAGAGCCAAAGGTTTCTGATAAACCAAATAAAATAGAAATGCCTAGTAGAATGGCTATGGCTAAGAATTTAAGCAAAAGTTTAATCAATACAGCTAAAACTGCGGTTACTGGAGGAAAGGTTATAGCCTCCACAAACCTTGCTTCGCAGAGAATGTCTATCTGTAAGGCTTGTCCTTGGTTTGTTGCCAAGGGGCAGAGGTGTTCTAAGTGCGGGTGCGTGGTCCCCTTAAAAGTTTATTTTGAAGAAGAGCAATGCCCTATTAAAAAGTGGTAGTTAGATCTTTTTAAGTCTCCCTATTAACTCAAAGGTTTTGCTTTTTGGTATGTCTTCAACGCTTGCCATTTCTGTTGCTCCTGCGAACTCTTCTTGTATTAGCTTTGATTTAAGATTGTTAAACGAAACGTTTTTTGACTCCATTATTTTTTCAAGTAGTTGGGAAGGGTTTGATCCTGCTTTGCTTGTTGTGGCCTTCTTGTATGAGGTGGCAGAACTTTTAGTTGACCCTCCTCCCATCTCTTCTTGTCCTACTACGTTTATCCTAAGGAAATTCCTTACGCACCTTACGAAGGCTCTATTCTCTGCTGTTGCAGCTAGGAAGTTGGAGGCGAAACTGTAGGTGTTATCTATGTGTGCGTCTGCCAGCGCAGTAAAAATCACTGATTTGTCGTCTGTCTCATAGTTAGGTCGCCAGCTTATAATACAACTCGTCGCGAAGTATTCTTGGGTAGCTGCTACGACCTCGTAGGAGACAGAGTTGAAACCTCTGATTTGAGCAAGCTCTTTAATGCCTCCAAGGAGAATTAGTAAGTCTCTATCTTCAAGTAGGGAGACATCTGTTTCGTTTGTTTTCTGTTTGTTGGGTACTAAATACTCTTTCCTAACCATTTTCCTCCAGTTTACCGAACCGTCTTCATTGAAGACGTAGTCAACAGGTGGGGATTTCAAAAGGCCTCTTGCGTTTCTGGAGAGCTTTTCGACGTTAACCTCGACCTCTTTGCCTTTATCTGTCATATAGTAATAATGATAACTTAAACTTAGGAAAATGTCAAGACTGTTCTGTTATCCAAAAGAAGTCCATTTCCTCCCAAAACTCTTTTTGATCAAAGATTGGTATCGGATCTGGAGTGAAGTTATTAATAGTCACGTTATTCAGGAACGCGGCCCTACCCGGATAGATTTTATCTTCTTTGATTATAAACTTCCTGCTTCTAAACATTAGTTTATCTAGCTTTAGATTTTCATAATTCGGTAGAGATTTTTTGTCTTTTTCCTCTATTGTCATTATGGGTTTATTTAAATTTAAAATACTATATTTAAGTTTTTTTAAAGCTTCTCCTTTTAAGTCTGAATATATAGAATTTGGAATATTGTTTCTTTCTAATTCTCTGGAAAAATTAGCATCGTACTCTTCGTTTCTAATCAAATGTATTACATGGGATATTCTTTCCTTGTCTCTTACAAGGGCGTCAATAGAGATAGGTTTGTCTGTTACTATTAGTCCCGGGTTTACTTTTAATTGTTCTTCCATTACTTTGGCATCGTAGTGGTAGTCCATTCTTATAACATGTCTGTCTTTTGGTACTTCTTTGCTAAAATTTGTTACGCTAGACGGTACAACCTCTAGGAATTCATTGTTCCATTTTGGGCCTATTTGAACTGTTTTATTCCTGACTTTAGCTTTCACCCCTAACAAGTTAAAGACAGAGTACGCTATTTTTTCTGGAGGAATCGTATTAATTGTTCTAGGTTTTTCTTCCACTGCGAAAGAATGTTTTTTTCCCTCCCTGTCGCTTTCTAAGAGTATAACATCTTTCTCTTCTGACCAAAACGGCCCACAGTTTTGGATAGGGCTATTAGAATAGAGGGATACTATCTTTTTCTTAAATGCGGAGGCTAGGTGTGTTGAAAAAGTATCTGTACCTAGGTGTAGTTGGCTCCTTTTTATTAAATATGCGGCTTGATTGATGCTGGTTTTTCCACATAAATTATAGCAACCTTCAAAAGACTCCTCCTTCTTTTCTCCTAGTTGAACTATGTGTATATTCATTTGCCTAAGAACGGGGATCAGCATTGACAGCGTATCTTTCCAATAACTGTAGTTTTTTGATGGCCTAGAGAAGGGGCTAAATGTTATGTAGCGATCAAAAGGTAGTGGAAAAAACTTTTCATATATATATGGTTTTTCTATTTTTGCGCCAGAGGCCAAAGAATACTGTTCTACTAAATGCATAGTGTTTTTAACTAGCCAAGTCTAGGGCTATAATATCCTTTCCGTTGTGTTGATAGTTGAAAACTCTCTGGGTTCCTAGGTGAAGTAAGTAAGCCACTTCAAAAAACCCTTTATGCTCTCCTCTTCCTTCTAGCCATAACAGGTCGTCCATTCTAGAGTTGTATGGTATTACTTTATGTATGAACGGGTTAGCTTCTAGCATTTCAAAATATTCTGGAGCCGTGGCAAAATAGATGTTGTAATTTTCATATGAGTTAGCTAAACTTTTAAGTACAGAAGTAGACATAAAAACATCCCCTATACTACCCGGCATTACCACCAGCAACCTCTTTCCTTCGTCATCTTTATCTAGTTCCTTTTCTATTTTAAATGGCAGATTCTCTTTATTTTCCTCTTCCGCTTTGTTTCTAAAAAAGTTTTCTACATTTTTTCTTGGTGTCTTATTGTTCAGCTGTTTCATCCAATATTTGTGTCCGTCGTCCATCTTATCGACGCTCATACTAAGTATGTTTTTATATATGTGGGTGAGCCATTCAGAATCGTCTTCAATATTTGAGATGGAAGCAGTTGGGTTTCTCGCTTTCCATTCCAAACTCTTGAAATCAAAGTCTGCGAAGGGGGCTGAATCAATAAATTCCTCAATAATCTTTCCTGTTACTTCTGTTGAGTAGTTTTTAATAGCCCATTTTCTAGCTTTCTTTTCGAGTTTCTGTCTTTCTTCAGGCATCATTTGAAAAACTTTATCTAGATTTTTAGCTATCGAGTTTGGGCATGTTGAGGCTTTTCTGAATTGCGTTCCTGCTTCTCTATACTCTGACCATTCTAGCGGGAGCGAAGCTGACCCTTTTTCGCAGCTTTCTTCGCCGCAGCTGTAGTTTGTTACTAGGGTTATTAGTTCTGTAAGTTTAGCTTCCTGTATTGGTATCTCTTGCCCTCCGCTGGTAAAGGGGTGGCAGTACACATCCATAAGATTATATATCTCATTGAGCTCTTTCTCCTCTATTCCTAGG
This sequence comes from Candidatus Pacearchaeota archaeon, assembly GCA_002690445.1. The sequence continues at coordinate 5,190 of NZER01000245.1, read as the reverse complement.
GTTACAGAACAGGTGACTTGAGCTTTTTCAGAACTACAGGTTTCGCATTTAGCTTCTTGCCCCTTAAAAGGTTTAACAAAATAATTTTTACATTTTTTACATATGTGTGTTGTTATTATTTCTTCTTTAGGTACTTCGTATTCTTTGCAAAGCTTGTGTATGTTCCAGCCTTCTGACCAGTGAGTATGAAGTAATAAATAGGTTTTTCTAGAGGGCTTTGTTATTTTTTTCCACTTAGCGTAGCCTTCTATGAGATTAGGTACTGACTTTCTTAATTGATTTCTAAATACAAAACCAATAATAAAAGCATCTTCTTCTATATTAAATTTTCTTCTTAATTCTAGTCTCTTTTCTTGAGGTAACTTTTTGAAGTTAGTTTTGTTGATTGCTCCGTGGACTGTCTTAGTTCCTTTAATATCCAGTCTGTTGAATTCTTTTTCTGCAAAAGAACTCCATACCCAAAAGTTTTTTACTTTCTTTGCTATTTCTAGAGCGTTTGGGTATAGAGGTAGGGAGTCTAGGGTCGTCCATATTGCCGAAGTTATTTTATCATACCATTCTTTTTTCGTACTGGATTCTAGCCCCCATATATCTTGAGCTCCTATGTAAACGTCGGGTTTAACCTCTTTGATTACGTCGTTTATAAAATACCCTCCATAGTTAACTTCTTTTCCTTGCTGGGGGTCTTGGTTGAGTTTCATCAACAGGTTCTTATCGTTGGGTAGAGTCCCTAAACTTTTCCAAGGGGTCCTGTTTAATTCCTCACTGTTTTTAGCTGCCCCACAGCAATAGTGGTATATCTCATACTTGCCTGTGTCATATAAGTATGAGAGGAGTTCCTTAGAATTCCTACCAAAGCCTGTTTTGGCTAAAGCGGAGTCGCTATGAAATAATAGTTTTTTCTTTTTCAATTTACCAAACTACATCTTCGTCTTCCGTATCCTTGGCAGGGGTGCTGGCGGAGCTTTGACCTTTGTTTGGCGCGCTCTTTCTGCTGTCCCTAAAAGAAGCTTGGGCTTCTTCGAGGGAGGTTTGATAAATAGAGTGCATGGAAAATATAAAATATTGCTTAAGAGCTTCTGCTTCTCCGTATCTAAAACCCATAGAATACGTAGACTTCTTCTCTGAATCCTCTTTTGAGTCTGCTGTTACTCTGAAGTTAAAACCATGGTTATCTCCTTGTGAATACGGAGAGAAGTTCATCTTAGTCGCTCTTGTTTGGGTTCCGTGGTAAGCCGACCAATCGCTTTTAGTGTCAATGGCATTGATAATCGAACCAAGTTCCATTACATTTAGCTTGGTGATACACTTACTGTCAGCATCAAATCTCCCTGTTTTTGATTTGTCGTCCCAGCTTTTTTGCTTTATCAAACTGGCGTATACTGATTTGTCTTTCGGATTGACGGAAAAAGAACAAGCTGTTCCCGACACCTTTGGATTTGCTTTATAAAACTGAATCATTCTAAAATAATTATAAGGGTTACTTGGTTATTTGTCAAGAAAAAAAGCCACCTAAAAAGGTGACTTGGAATAAGGAAAACTGGTTACTATTTGTCTATGAGACATTAATTGTCCTGTTTTTATCTTTTTCTTTCTTGCTGATAGTGATATTCAGTAAGCCGTTTTCCATTTTAGCTTCCAAAGTTGTTACGTCAGCCTTATTCGGCACAGAAAAGCTTCTTGCATAATCTACTTCTTGTCCTGCGGCTTCGCCTTTAGCTTCTATCTTGACTCTATTGTCTGCGACGGTGATCTTTACGTTATCTTTACTTAGTCCGGCGAAAGGGATATGGAATTTATATCCATCTTCTGTTTCGTCAAAGTGGGAGTTATTGTCTGCAGCCCAACCTTGCCAAGCTTTAGTCCATTCGTCTTCTCCGCCGAGGCTTTCGTTAACGAATCCAAAAAGATCTCTTACGTTGCCTAGGCCCATGTTTGCTAATGTATATGTATTACTCATAATATTCAAATGTATTTAAGCAGCAAGCGTGCCAACTTAAAAAGACGCTTGTTTGCTAGTGTTTTTTAAAATCCGTGCTCGTGAGGCAGCGGCGTTGTCTCATTAACTGTGCCAGTGAGTGTGTCTTTATGTCCCTGTAGTGTCGCTAAGCTGTCCTCAGCTGCCGCTAGTTTTGTGACATATTTATCCAATTCTGTTAACAGATCTGAATGCTCTCCTATTCCCACACTCTTATTCATATAAATTTTGAGGGTGGCTAAACATTCTTCGATCTCCGCTTCGTATTTCTTTATTAGTGCATTATAGAACATAATTATTTTCCTTTTATGTGTTTTTGGTATTTAACTTTTTCTGATGGGACTAGAAAAAGGTCGTGGCAATAACCATTCCTGAGGTCAAGTCCGTACATAATTTGTCTGAGCTCGGGGTGGACAACCGCATATTTGTTGGTATTAACAAAGTCTCGTATCTTTTCCTCTGTGAAAGGCCACCATTCCATCATAATAAATGGTCGAGTTTTTTTGATTATTGGTAAAAGTTCGTTTAACGCTTCAATATCACACCCTTCGGTGTCGGTTTTGATATAAGAAGCTTTCATCATCTTATCCTTCAGGCTTTCTTCTAGATCGTTCCAGCAAAAAGATTGGACTTGGAATTCTTTATCCCATTTACACATAGATGCGCCCGGCTTGTTTATCTGCTCTGTTTTAAATCCGCCGTTACGAGCTTTAGTGTCCCAAACAAAGTCTCGTAGTTCGGTTTTCTCTCCAATGGCAAAATTATTATAGTCAACTTGTCCTTCAAAGGTATTAATCATGTCGAGATTTTGGACTAAAAAATCAAACTCTGTTTTTTCTGGTTCGAAGGTAATAATACGAGAACCTTTTTTAAGTATTGGTAGTAAAGGAATTAGGCTGTCGCCGTCTCGAGTTCCTACATCGATAACTGTTGCACTCGGCTCTATAAAAAGCTTTAGAAAATCATATATTTTTTGACAGTATTGTGTAAACTTTTCTGTCGACCCGTCTTTATTGGGACTTAAATAATAAAATTCCCTTTCGGCTCCTTGTATTTGAATTGGTTTTTTCTCTCTCATTAGGCTCTCTTACCCATAAATGGACACGATTCTTTATACCATTCAGCAAACTCTTTTGCATAAGGGGTTAGTTCCTTTTTAATCTCTTCTGTTTTTGCGTCTTCTACGTGAGGCCATTCGATGGAGTAGTCCGCTTTTTCTATTAATTTAGGATCGTTTCTTCTTTCATCTTCATTTGGTGGGTCGAAGTAAATTCTCCTAACTTGCTCGTTGTCCATTGTTTCTATTTCGCAATACTTTCTTAAGTGAATTAATACTCCTTTATTTTTGCCTTTTAGCCACTGCACTTCGTCGTTTTCGTACTCCGCGTAACGTATATCTGTGACTATTGGTACGCCTCTGCAGGCGTCAGCTTTTTTCTGGGCTTTACTCGTCCAATATTCTCCTTTGGTTTCGTATCTTTTAATTCCTCCATAGAAGACGAGTAGGTTTCTAACTTTATTCTTTTCTTTAAGAGAACAGTTTAAAATATCTATTGCATATTTTTGTAAAATAAAACCTCTAGTCTCTTCCTTTAATGGATCGGCTAAGGCTATCCTTGTTCCTTGAATTTCTTTTAAAAGAAGTTTACAGAAAAGATCTTTCCCTGCTCCTGCTATTCCGCTTATTCCTATCATAATTCTAGTCTTATAGTTTTGCATGTAGTCTACTTACATTTCTCCCTACGAAATGCAGCGCTACTAAAAGCAGGCCTACCATAAATTTAATAGGCTTTAAGAGAGGTCTTAGTTTATTATTCTTTCTTTTTGAGGCTTTTTCCTCAATTTCTTTCGCGTGTTTTTGAGCTTTCTTGCGTTCTTCTGCTGGTACTTCTTCTATATTATTTAAGTCAACGCTAACTAATTTGCCTTTTCGAAATAAGGCGTCGAAAGATATCCAGTAATCTGTCTTTTCGTCCCCTTCAAAAACTCTATAGAAGTGTACCGATTTTGTTTCCTCTATGTGTTTAATACCCTTGGGGATCTCTTTTATGTACCCGCCCATAGGGTGGTCTTCGTCTTTAACAAAAGAAGAGTCGCATTCGTGAATAAAAAGGCTTCCTGCATTTGAAACGGACCAAGTATCCATAGACTTACTTAGGTCTGTCGTTTGGAATTCTAATTCAGACAAGTCTAAATCTTTTATTCCTTTAGGCAGTTCTTCTTTGGGTAAGGGGGCTTCGAATAATAGTACATCAAACATTTTAAAAAGACCTTATGTTGAACATGTTTACTGTTTGAGCTTCGGAGTCTTTATTTCTTTTAACAAAGAAATTTTCGTGGTCTATGACCTCGGTGACCTTACCAACCCAACTGCTTGTTCTTCCCTCAACTACTCGAACGGTTTTATTTACCATCCTTTCGTTGATTTCCATCATTCTCTGTTGTTCTTCTGGTGTTCTAATCATAGAATTAATTCTTTTTTTGTCTCTGGAAATCTTATATTTAGCCCTATGTGTTTTTTGCTATCTATTAAAGCTTCTTTTAATTCTTTTCTATCTTCTTGCTCTAGGGAAGTTAGTATTGAATAAGCTATTTTTTCTGCTGCTATCTTTTTTGCTGAGCCTAAGCTGCAGCACCCTGCTGTGGATGATCTGCATGTGTCTATCAGCTTCTTAAGCTGAGGTATATCTAATATTACCAAAGGCTTAGATAAAAGTAAAGAACAAAATTCGTTACAAACACGATTTACTAAAAGTTTTTTTGGCATCTTTTAAAAATATAATAAAGAAACAGAGTTAACGGATAACAAGAAAAGATTAATAGTATACTTTTTGTAGCAAGAATACAGCAAAAAGCTGACAACCAAAACCCTAAACATAGTGGACAGGCTAATAGTTTATTTAAAAAATTTGGTTCTTTTATAAGAACAAAGTCAAAAAACTTTATATCAGGATTGTCAAATAATTCTTTTTCATACTCTTCTATATAGGTGAACCTTGTCAGCCTGAATAATTTTAAATAATCAATTAAAAAATTAGTATCAAACCACAAGATTAACAAGCCGCAAGAAGAAAGAGCTGCGACAAGAAAATTAATTACCTGTGCTTCCGAAGCCTCCATCAGATCTTTCTGAGTCCTTTAGCTCATCTAGTTCGACCCAGCCTATCGTATTGGACTGTTCGAGTATTAATTGGGCTACCCTGTCTCCTTTT
>NZER01000244.1 GCA_002690445.1 Candidatus Pacearchaeota archaeon | reverse complement strand
TTTGGAGACTACTACATATGAAGGTGAGGTAGGGAGAGGAGATCATATAACTGCTCGTCAGATGGGCACCGTACCCGTGGCGTCATTGAGGCTGTTCAAGGGTGCGCGGGATGAGGTGCGTGGTGTTCACGGAAGGCGCGAAGGTGTGAAGTGGGACGAGTTCAAGGCTGATATTGCCGAGAACGGTATGAGAACTCCGATCTTCGTTACGGTTGAATACAACCAATTACCTAAAATCAGCGAAGGCAATCATCGCCTAGATGCTGCGATAGAATTGGGAATGAAGGAAGTTCCGGTAGAGATAAAATATTTTGGCAAGGCCGAGGACCAGGGTTGGGCCGCAGACCGTCTGGATCAGCTTCGTTCGACTCATCCGCGTTTGCTTGAAGGTATGGACGATCCCGCCTGGGAGGGATTGGGGACACCATACCGGGGGACCGATCCCGAGGGTGTTTCTTTCCGCAATGAGCGGACAAGGGACTGGGATTACGAAGTGTCCGAATGGGACGTTCTGGGGATGGAGGCGGCCCAAAAGCCGGTTGTGGTTACGGAGATCGTTCGTCCCCCGACAGCGAAGGAAACCAAGCGGGGAGCGGACAGGGCGAGCGACGTACTAAACTCTGTTATGTCGTTTGACGCGCTGGCTGGTTTGGGCACACAGGTAACAGATAAGGTGAAGGGCACTGAGACCACTGATGCCGGTAGAGGGGAACTGGCAGTCCATGTCGCAGAGCCGGATGTTGTTGGTATCGTTGATGACTTTAAAGCAAATGATGGGAAGGTCACAGAGGACTTGGCGCAGAGAGCCTTGGCCGCGAAAGAGATTGCCCAAGACCTCAACTCCTTTGCAGCGGAAACCCTGGAGATGGGGCCAGCGGACATAGACTGGGAGAGCTTACAGGAAGGCGAACAACACGCGGTCTTCTCACGCATCCTACGCAGTAACGTGCAGAGCATTCGGCATGCCGCCCACCCCGGCCCGACCACTCTACGGCCCGAAGCGCAACAAGGTGTCTTAGCTGCATTAGCCGGGACGCCGATCTTAGACGCACCCACTACGCCCGCTGCGGTAGGTGACGCATACGTTGTCACTCAGGAGGCGGTGTCAGTAAAGCGTCATGGATTCATGGCCGCCTTAGCGGAGTCTTCGGCAGAGGTGCGTGAAAGGTTCACGTTAGCCATGCGGGCAGCGTTGACGGACGCTAATGGCACGGACAGGACGCTTGGCATTGTCGAGCGTGTCACCGGGGTCAAGCTCGACATAGAAGTCTTGTTCGGTCGTGGGTTGTGGGGAGGAGAGCTTAACCCTAACGAGATCGTCGTCCTGCGAACGGAGTTTGATCAAGCGAATGAAGAAGAGGTCGCGCTTGAGAATCGTGTGGTCGAAGTTTACATGGCGGTTAACGGCATCATACGCGGACAGGACGCGCAGGCCGCTGCCAGGGTAAGACCAGAGAATGATACGACGGGCGGAGACTCTAGTGGTTGGTTAATCGGTAGTAGTATCGATGATAAGATAGGAGCCCTCGACCCCGCTGAGATTGATAGAGTCCTAGATGTTCTGAGAAAAAAGGGCTACGGCGCGACCTCCATTGATACTCACGGCAATATCCTCGTAATAGACTTTGACAATGAGGGAGGTGCCGCGCTCAAAGAAGTGATGGTTGGGTTGGCTGCCGAGCAGAACCTAGCTGTTGAGCCCCGCCGGTTTGATTCAAAATATATGGCCGGGACTCGTTCTTTTCTTGAGGTAATCCAGGCAAGCGCGGAGACGGGCGAAGCGGACACCAAGGACATTGTTGCCGATCAAGTTGCCGGAATGGTTGAGATTCTCAACAACAACGTCGCTAGAGTCTACGAAACATTCGCTGAAGAGCTTGGAGTCGGCCCCGGAGGCTTCACTGGACTCACCGCTAGGGTAGAAGAGTTGGAGGCCCTTAGCCGTGAACTTCGTGTCAAGCTGCCCAGGGGGCAGACCACCGGGAAATCCCTAATAGATGTTGTGGACGCAGCCCATAAGCTGAAAACAGCGCACGGCAGAACTCCGATAAAGACAAAGAGTTTGCCAAAAATCATAGACGAAGCTGCGGACAGAATGAAGGAGTCTATCGACCGCTTTCTGGTCGCCGCTAATATTTCAGCGAAGACTGCCAGGGACTGGTACGCGCAGGGCGCACGAGAGGCCCGACTGATCGCTCAGTTGGCGTTACCAGAGCTTCGCAACGATGCGGACTACACGCTCTTCACTGTCATGTCCTCCATTCTGTCGAACGGCAACGAGGTCGATAATGAGTTGAGGTCTGCGGTGGGTGTGATGGAGCAGTACTACGCGACCGGGGTGTTTTCCCTTCTTAAAGTTGATGAAGAAGGCCGCATCGTTGGCGAAAAAACCACGACCATGGTCAGGCGTAAAACAAAGAAGGGCAAGACGTTTCTATTCCCCCAGCCGTCCATGAAGGGAGAGAAAGCTCCAGGCCTTCCCAGTTTCTATAACGTAGAACTGGTTCCAGGCTCAGAGAGATCGATAACGCACGAAGCTGCGTATGGCATCCTGAATGATTTGATCGCGGAGCTTGGACCGAAGGGGGCGGCGGACTTTCTCCGTACAAAGGTTGTCGTAGGGAAGCGAAATCTGCCCGTCTTGACGGAACTCTTCGGTCCCAAGATTGGACAGTACGCTGCCGACAAGATGGGCCTAGACAGCCCTGGTGAGGCCACCTTAGATCTGTGGATGGCTCGTGGATACCATATGCTTATGGGCAGAGTCAAACAAGAAAGAGATCCAAAAGGTAAGGGGCCACCGAATAAGCGCAGGTTCATTCTTGACGATGAGATAACTGCGGTAATGAAGAAACGGCTCAACAAAATATTTCAGGTTGTAGCCGAAGAGAAGAATGTTCCCCTGTCCACGGTTCAGGCAGAGTTTTGGTACGCCGTGAAATGGGAGTTTCGCGAGCAGCGGGCGAAAGAGAAAGCAGGGGCATACGCAACACTGCCGTCAGCCGTAACCCAGGCGTTGTTACTTACGCGTAATAATATTGACCCAGACACCCAGGAAGTTCTGGCAACCACGCTTGATATGGGCAGCCCCAAGGTTTTTGAGGGGATAGGTCCGAAAGAAGATTTGGTAGCCGAGCCGGGTTGGAACCCCAGCCGAAGCTGGGTTAGGATGCAAAGGAAAAAGGAGTACAAAGCTGCCAAGAAGAAGGCTGACTTGGAGGAGGCAGGTCTAGTTGGTGAGGCTGCGGCACCTGTAGTTGCGACACCTGTAGCTGTCACGAAACCGGGCAAGGGCGTTTACAAAAAGATCAGTCTTGGAAAGCCCGGCAAAAGATCTCTGGCGATTACAATACTCGCTACAGAATTAAATGTCGGCCCCGAACAGGTAGTTGATTACATAGAGCGCACGATAGCTGCTGGGCTTGTTAAGTACACAAATGCGGCGAAGACGCAGGTTCAATTCGTATCTCCCCAAGAAGCGGCAGAGTATGCGCCTAAGCCTACAGAAAGATCCGTAGACGTAGAGCGCATAAAAGAGGAGATCCGGCGTGAGGGCAAGCTGCGTTCTGAAGAGCAGTTGGCACGAGACGCGGAGAACGTCAATAACGCCAGGCTTCGCCTTGATTCGTTCAAGGAAAAGGCCCGCGCTCAATTTAAGCGCATGGGCAAGCCGGATGTCGGCATCAATATTGTGGTTGCCGCTGACAGTATCTATGCGGACATCAAGGATATCTATGTCGATCCCGATGTCATCGTGGAGAACAGGTCAAGGGTCACTGGTCCTTCCGCTTCAGTGCGAAACCACGGCGCGATGGTGCTGTTCAATCTTTCCCAGATGGAGGGCAGGTACAAGGACGGCATCAAGACCGACATTGACACGCTCGTCAAGGACAGTGCTTTCCATGAGGGTGCCCATCTCTGGTATCTGAACGATGATCTCCAGATCGGAGAGCAGAGAAGTCTAGAAGGCTACGGGAAAAGGGAGAGGGTGCCGAAGGCGGTCAACGAGGATGCGTTTGACGCGGGCCAGACGTGGCGTCAGTGGACTGAATCCATGTACGGGAAAACAGATCCCAATATCGTGGAAGAGACTTCGGTGCGAATCCTAGACGCACTAGCACAGGGTCAAATCCCCAGGGCGAAATCTGCCGGGTTCATGTCCAAGATCGCTCGCGATCTATTCGCCAGGGCGAAGGGTATAGTTGGTGCTGCTCGTGACAGTGATGTCCTGTCGGTGATGGACATCTACGAGAAGATACAGGGCGGCGAACTAAGGCGTCGTAGCGAAGCCAAGAAGCTGGAATTTGGAGGCGCATCGACCGTACAGATACTCGACCGCGCTACACCGGAGCAGTTTGAAGAACTGAGACAGGCCGCAGAAACTGGTAGCGAGACTGAGGTGGAAGCCGCCGCCAGAAAGATCGTAAGATCCAGAGCCGAAGGCCCCACGATCAGCCTACAGCAATCGCTGCTCAACGATCTAAGGGCACGTCGTGAGATCGAAGACACACCTGACTCCGTCATGCCGGTCCTCAACAAGCAGGCTATTGAAGCTGGCGAGATAAGTGCCGCTGCGTTGAACGCCTACTTTGAATTTAATGATGCCAGCGTAAGGCCATACAGCTTCCTTGAGGGCACACGCTACAAGGGCGATTCGCCCAGGCAAATGCTTGAGGGTTTAGGCGGGACGCAGCCGGGTGGACACAACAGTGTCAAGGAGAAGGATGGTAAGTCGCGTCCTATAGCAACTACGGAGGATATAGATAAACAAATAACGTATGCAGCGTCTGATCTGCTTCGTATGAAGTTCTTAGATAAGCGTCTGCCCCAGTGGTTCTCTGCAAAGCGGGCGGCGGGACGGAAGGGAGCCCTCAAACAGCTTGCACACTTGTCTGCTATCGCTGCGTGGAGAATGGCGGACGCTTCCCAACTCTATCTATCAAATCAGATGTATGATGGGCCTATCGTCTGGGACAATACTGATCCAGACGACCCATCAGAGGGCGGCATAAGTTTCGGGACCGACCTAGAGGTTGACGGGCGACGAGTCAAGGCGTTTCGGGATATTTCTAACCCGCTCCTCAAAGCTGGCGAGAAAGTCATAGCACGGGCTTATGAATTCCTTGCCGCACACCGCATCGTAGATGTCTTCAATGAGCTTGCTGCGGCAAAAGCCGCGCTAAAGGCAGCACGGGCCAAGGACGCTGCCCTGGTAGCCGCACATCCATCGCCACCTGTGGACCCGCGACTTCTTCCCACCCCCAAGCTACCCAAGGGGTTGGCGAAAGCCGCGCCCAGATACAGCAACGCCACGCTGCAATTTGATAGTGACATAGACAGGGCAGCCTACATTATAGGAAACAGGAAAGGCAAGCGATCCAAGGCAGACGCAAAGTATGTGGCGTGGCTTGCGGAAAGAGGGGTGAGCTTAGAGGCGGCCATTAAGCTTCGCACTAAGATCATAGCAAGCATAAAGCCTCAGTACACTGGGGCAGCAAAACTCATCAGGATACCTGCTGATGCGGGCGCGAACCAAGCCTTTGCTCCCGCAGTGCCTCCGATCCCTGGCCTAACGGCCCCGACCACGATGTCGAAGCTAGAGAATGCAGTGACCATATGGAAGGAACGCTACGATAAGGTCAACCCACAGAGGACGAAAGCCGACAAGGGGCGTCCACGGAAGGTGACCATAGAGGAAATGAGGAAGGTAATCAGCGCAGTGGAGGTAGGGGTTAAAAACGGGGACGCCAACTCACGGATAATCGCCAACTTCAAGCAAGAATATGGCGACTTTAATTATCATCAGATTGAGTTTCTTTTTAAGACAGGACAGATAACTAACGACAAAAAATTAACGTTACAGAAGCTGTCGTATGTCCCCTTCATGCGGGATCAGGGTTGGGAGCAGTCTCAACCACTTGTTAACAGCAAGAGTGACGGTTCCCGTGGTGAGATGATGATTGATAAGTCGTTGGAAGGAAGCTGGGCCGATCTAGATCCGAACCTGATGGGTAGTATAATCTCCAACATCTCAGCGGTTACCAGAGACGGCCTATGGAATATCGCCGCACAGCGCACTGTCCGCGACGAACTGTTTGTGGGGACAGCCAGAGAGATCACCAATGAGAATAGAAGTGGTGAGGGCAAGCGAGAGTTGGACGAGGCAGGTTTCTCCGACATAGTCGTGATGCTGAAGATAGACGGGAACACTAAGGTCTTCCGCCTCAAAGATCCCCTGCTGTCTCAGTCCATTATGATGTCGGGATTCAACCCAGCGCAGACGATTGAAACTTTCTTCGGGAAAGTGTTCATGGCTGGTGGCACTACCCTGGGTGTGAAGAACGAAAAGATTGCAAAGGGACTGAGACAACTTCTTATACAGCCGTCTAGGGCGTTGCGTGAATTGGTTGTTCGCAGTCCACCGTTCATCGCAAAAAATATTCTTCGCGATAGTATGCAGGCGAGCGTCACGTTTGGCGGTGGTCCGTTAATGACGTTGAAGGCGATCAAGAACGTATTTACGCGGGGACTCCTTGCGAAAGCGCAACGGCGTGGGCTCTCTCAGCCTATCGACTACACGCCCGGCAAAGAGACGGCTGCTAAAGCGGAAAGACTTCTTACTCAAGATGAGATCCGTGGTCTCACAGAGGGTCCGATACCTGTCTTCACGACCTTGTGGGATTGGCTGGGACACGCCGCACAAAAATCTGAAGTTGCGACACGCATGGCGGTCTATGATGCGGTGATGGAAAAGACCGGGAAAGGAGATCCAAGTGTAGGAGATACGACCGAGGCCATGTACCAGGCGATGGAGATAATGAACTACAGCAGGCGTGGTTCAAGTCCATTGTTTACGACGTTGGCCGCTATGTCCCCGTTCATTAACGGTAGGATGCAGGGCCTTGATGTCTTCCTGCGTACCCAACTAGGTTCAGCGGATGCGCCTGGACTATACGGGAAAGAGTTCGACGACTCCGCAGAGGGTAGGCTTCAGCGGATGGGCACCGCTGCTGCTCGCGGATCATACATCGCCTTTGGCACGTTTCTGTACTGGCTCGCCGTGCATGACGACGAGGAATACAAGAACACGCCAGAAAATCTCAGGGATGATTGGTGGCTTCTCCCAATGCCCAAGGGTCGCCTGGGCTTAAAGATTCCCATCCCGTTTGAAGTCGGATTGTTCTACAAGGTCATACCCGAACAGATACTGCGAACGATTTCTGAGGATCAGCATGACTTCGGGGACATGACGGATGCAATGAAGCGTCAGGTATTCAATACCCTGTGGTTGGATCTTAGGCCGCAGGCGATAAGGCCGATGATAGATGCTATGGCGAACCGAAGCGTGTGGACTCGCGACCAGATTGTGCCGACATGGATGAACAACAGCGTGGCGGCGAGCGAGCAGTATAATCCCGCGACCAACGAGGTCGCTCGACTCGTTAGTAAAAGTCTCGACAGTATACCGCTACTCAAGAGTATGGACTTCCTCACCAGCCCGATGAAGATGGAGTATATGCTCAGGCAGTACGGCGGAACGCTGGGAACTTACATCATGGTTTTGACTGACCGGCTCATTCGTGAGGCGGGCGACAAGAACATTGTCGGAACGCCATCTGATTTCGGGTTCGACACTTGGGATAAGATGCCCCTGATCGGTGACCTGCTCTATGATCGGGAGAGCGGTGGCGGCTACCAAGAAAGCTTCTACAAAATGCTGGAAGATCTCGAACTAATCTTGAGCACCATAGGGGCGATGGAAGAGCGCGAAGATCGTGATCGCACGGCGGAGGATGAGTACAAGGATAAGCATGAGCCTCTCCTTATCGCGGGTAAACGCCTGAAACATTTCGATAAGCGCATGGATCACTGGCGTCGTGATCGTGATCGCCTGTTCACGAGAAACGATCTATCGGATCAGGACAAACGCAGGACTCTTTACCGGATGTTTGAAGATCGGGATGACATACTGTCGGAGATGTTGGATCTCATGGGTGATGTTAGGGGAGCGAAACGAGAGCAACTTCTCGTAAATGAAAATCCATAGGAACACAAGGTGGATGATGCTTAAAGGCATACTCAAAGACGAACGCGGCACGGTGTCAGCCGCTCGCACTTTCTTGTTGGGTACATTGTTATTCATTGGTGCTCTCATCATCTTGGATTCAACGATATGGGACGTACCCGAAGTGGCTTACACGCTACTTGGCAGTCTGGGCGTCGGACTACTTGCATGGGCCGGTGGTCCCAGGGCGATGCAGTACATTGGTCCCCAGATAAGCGGCATAACGGCAGGTATCGCAAAAGCAGTTCGCAGTCCACGGCGTCCAGAGTTATTGGACAATGGTGCAGACTTCGGGGAACATGACGAAAAGTAAGTGGGTAGAAATCTACGGCAAACGTCTAGCAGATCATGACGCTACAAACTTCTCTGCACTGGAGATATGCGATGTTGGGCGCAGAAGCGGCGATGTTGTACTGACCGCACCTCGCTTGGAATTGCTGGAGAACGCCTATAAGCTGATCGACGTTCTTGAGTGGCTGCGAGCGGAGGGTGGCGTTGCACCTGTACTGATCAACTCGTGGTATCGTAGTCCAGGGTACAATAAAGCCATAGGTGGTGTGAGTCATTCGATGCATATGACCTTGGGCGCAGCAGATGTTGTAAAGGTGGGATGCACGCCAGCCGAAGTGACCGACATGTTGGAAGGCCATTCAGACGCTAAATTATTCGGGCTGGGCAGGTATAAAACATTTTCTCACGTAGATGTCAGGGGTATGATCGGTCGCCCATCACCCGCACGTTGGGGCAGCAATGAGTAACGGCATAGCTGGCCTGGGACGATGAGCAATGAACTTTAAAGAGATCATTGTTCTCGCAGGTGTAGTGGTCGTATTGGGCTTTGCTTATGTCTACACGAGTGGAGCGAGGACCGAGGCACTAGAAGCAGAAGCACGAGTTCATGCGCTTGAAGCAGAGCGTGTTGAGCTTGAGCGGCAAGTCAAAGAAGCAACTCAGGGATATGAGGCGTTAGCGGATAGCCTCTCCTCGGCCCACGATTCTCTTGCGAAGGTCAGGACAGAAGCCTCAGAGACGGCCTCAGAGGCGTCTAGGAGCTTCAATGAGGGGATTGGGGTGCTGCGGGATAGCCTCCAAGCATACAGTGGCTTAGAGGGGATTCTCGACCAGGTACAGGCGGACCACGAAAAGGAGGTCGTGGCCTATCAGGTTCAGGTCCGAACGCTTAAGGATGACAAAACGCTTCTTTGGAAGCGAGTTACCGTGCTCGACTCCCTGTGGGTACTAGAGCAAAAAATGAACAAATCACTGAGAGTAGAGATCGGCGCTCTCAATAAAGAAGCTGATGCATGGAAGCGTCTCGCGAGTACGAGTTTCTTGGGAAAGCTTGGGGGTGTGGTTCCGTATGCTTTGGTGGGAGCCGGAATCATGCTGTTAATTAAATAACCGGAGCAGACAAATGAATTACACTTGGGACTTCCCACAATTTGAAATTAGAAAAGAGAGTGAAGGACAACAGGATGTCATTTATATAGTTCACTGGCGGTATACCGGAAGTGAAGATGGTTACCTTTATTCTGTCATAGGAACAGTATCTTTGCCCTATTCGGCGGGTGATCCCTTCATTCCTTTTGCATCAGTAACGAAGGCCGACGTAGAGGGATGGGTAGAGGATTGTGTGGACCTAGACGAGATGAAGGCTTGTGCGATTGCGGAAATTGCAGAGAAGAAGAATCCCACCACGGAAACCGTGCCTCCTCCTTGGGAATTATAACCACAGACAGTTCTTACTTGTCAATAACAACACTACACAGCTTTTGCCTGACAGACTTTTCGTATGGGGATGGTTCGTTATGCAGCTTCTACTCTTTTATGGTAGCGGTATTATTACGGGCTTAATATTGGGTCTCGCTATTCAAAAATATAAAGGCCCACCTGTCCGGTGGGTCTCAGCAGAAGTAGACGAAACATCCTGACTTAGTCTCTCTAGACATAGAAGGTCCGTGGGGTTATATATCCCCAGGGAACTTGGTCGGACTGGTAGGTCTTTCCTCCTTTCAGAGTTCTACGAAAGGGGTAGAGAAGTGCTCCCTACCTTTGCTATCCAGTTCGTTTGTGTAGGCCGCCACTAGGTTTTTCCTCCTTTCAGAGTTCACCTAGTGGCGGTTTTCTGTATGAGGTATCTCCTCAGACAGTTCTTGCTTGGTGGGGTTCATAAAAAAAGCACCCACCAATTGTGACCCCCTTTTAGCCGAATCCCCGGTTGGATTAAAGAGTCGCTTCCAATGTCCTCAACCGCGCACCGATCCGGCAGCACTCATTGTAGAAGGCGTTCGTCAGATGGTCGCTGACCTTGAGGTGGGCGCATTCATGGATGAGTAGTTGATCCACTTGGAATTGATCTGTGATCTTCGTCACGGCGACATTGATACTTATCGTCCTGCCACCGCACAGACCAGCAAACCCAAGCCCGCTGTCATTGTACAACTTGACCCCGACACTCTTGCCAGTCGTCCCCAAGGCGAACTGTTTGATGTACTCTGCCAGACGCTTCATGGCCCGAGTCCATTGATCCCCTGGGACAGGTGGAATCCCATCGGGATCTGACTTCATCTTGCCGTCATCGAACTTGTGAGACGATGGAACTATGGCCCCGGCAAGCTTGATCTTCTCCCATGCGGCCCTGGAGAATTGTCTGCCGTGGATCACCGCATACCCAGCATCGCTAGCTCGCTTATTACTTTCGGGTGACAGTGGGTTAAAGATCACCGCATCCCCCACACGAGCCTTGATCACTGATCTGATGGCGTCCTCGTCCTCCATCGCTTCCAGTGCCGTACCCATCCAGCCGCCCTGTGCCTGCTCTGGGGTAACGTCGTCAGCCATGATCTCAGCAATGTGACGCTCAACGTCCAACCTAAACGCCTGCCTCACGGAGCCCCTGTCCACTGACAGCGGCACCTTCTGCGCCACATCAACGTGCCAAGGGCAATCAAGCTTATCGACCGGGATACCCATCTCGTAGAGGTGAGGCGTCTCGCCTTCCAGCAACTTATGGATGCTGATGGCGGTCTTGCGCCTCGTCAGCTTGAACCCGCCTTCGTCACCCTTGATCTCTGTCTGCAAAGTCCGGGTGTCTTCGGCTATCGGCTTGCGCTGTCTCAAGACTTCACCGTTGATGGTCGTCCTGATTCCCTTCGGGGGGATCATCGACCGCAACAGCACGAGAGACTTGTCTAACTCCTCTCGCTTCATCTTCAGCGTAGCGGTGAGGGTGGAACCCGCCTCCGTTTTCTTCCGCTCCAGCTTGCGACCGTCAGGTCCAAAGGAGATCGAACCTGTGGTGCTGATGATGTTTGCTTCCGAAGCAACTGAGAGCAGGAATTTCTCACCTACGTTGAAGCGTCCTCGTTGCTCTGGGTTTCCGATTTTGTACGACTGCTTATAGAGGGTGTAGGCGTCTGCCAGATCGCGGAAGCCATCGGGTGAGTCGTCTTCTACCCGTAGTGTAACCTGCGGCTTGCCGTTGATAGGGGAGAGATCGACCTTCACGAAAGTGACGCCCTCCTCATCCCACGCATTCTGAACGGGCTCAAGCAGAAGAGGTGCCGTACCCCGGCGTGTCGCCACTGCCGCCAAGCCAGCCTTGTCCACCGTGAACCACTGCGCCGTGTTTTTCATTGCGTCTCCTGATCGGGTTAGAGCATTACTGTAATTGTGCTACCAGTAAAGCTAACACCCCTGTCAACCCCCCAATCTATGAAGCCATCAAGGTGTGGGTGGTTTTGGTGGTTCTTGCTGGACCTTGGGACCACGATCTATAGGGAGTTCTCCCTTACGCAATTTAGATATGAGCTTCTTCTGATCCTTCGGGGAAAGCTTCATCAACAACTCTAGTCCTGTGATCGTTTCATCCGGCATTGTCGTCTCCAGTTAGTGGTTTAAACGGGCAGCCCAGGGCAGACATCTGTAGATCTGGCCCACGCCTGACCAATTCTATTTATCCAATATCTTGCGTATTAAGTCAGGTCTTTGTTCGATAACAAGGGCTTCGTGAACCGCG
>NZER01000243.1 GCA_002690445.1 Candidatus Pacearchaeota archaeon | reverse complement strand
CCAGTAATTGATTGTAAACTGGTCTATAATCTCCCTGCTCAGGCTCTTGAGCGTAGGGATAAGCCATTTACTAAGACTTCTTTTTTGTTAGATTTTTCAAGATTGCCTTTAACGCTGGGATGGGTGTATTCATCAACATCTCGCGGTTTTTTTCAGGGGCTATCTTTTTTATCTTATCAACTAATTGTTTTGTTTCGGCTACTCTAGCCGCTCCAGTCTTAGTCGCGGTCTTAGTTTTGGTCTTAGTTTTAGTCTTTACAACAGGCTTGTCAACCTTAGTTTTTGTTTTAGTCTTAACCTTAGTCTTAGTTTTTTCAACTATATCCTTAGCCTTTTTAACAGGGTCAGGTTTGGGAGTAGCTGCCATAAACTTTCCACCTTTAGAAGAAAATCCACCTGTCTTCTGGGAAAGTTGTCTATATTTACTCTGCCCCATTATTTTATTTATCAGACTTCTACTGGGTTTGCCTAATTTGGAAATAGCTGCACCCCCCATTGTAAGAGCTTTAGCTCCTCCAAACAATTTAGCAGGAACACCAATAGGATTAAGCGCTCCAATACCTAAACCTAAAGTATCTGCAGCAGCATCCATGGTAGAAACATGACCACCCTCAGGAGTATATAATGAATTAGGCAATATCCCTCCCAATGAAGTATCAAGCGCAGACATGCCTAGTATTCCAAGAGCTCT
The DNA here is from genome assembly GCA_002690445.1 of Candidatus Pacearchaeota archaeon. Next base: position 9,452 of record NZER01000243.1, on the reverse strand, counting down.
AAAAGGATTACTTTTAAATCCCTTTATAGGTATCCCAGCCTGCATAGCTATTGCTTTTATTTGATTATAATATTCAGGGTCTCCATCGTAGTTAGAAGCTTCGGCAGCAGATATTACCCGTTGGATACGCTGCATTTGCCGTTCTTCGGGCTGCAATGGAGTTGCTTGGCCTGAACCAGCCCCTCTTACGTCTAAATAGTCACCCATTGCCATAATATTACTCCTTTATTCTTCTAAGAATGCTATCAAACTTGCAGTATCGCTATAACTAGCGCTACCATCCTTAATAGCATTATTGATTATTTGTGTTGTTGTTTGACTTGGGGCATTCCCCTTTTTATTTTGCATAGCAGTATTAAGTGTGCTCATGTCTATGCTTTGAGATACATTTGAATCTTTAGCATTACCACCCCAATCCCACCAAGACCTACCTTCTGAAATTTCTCCCTGTGCTTTCTTAGGCTTATAGCTTCCTAGCGGCTGTGTACCTTCTACATATGGGTCATAAAACTTATTATACATATCTACAAATTGATGCCCTTCGTTATCTAGTACTTGCTTCATCTTAAAATCGCCTACTTGATTACCATAAGACCTTAGCATCTCAAATTGTTTATTGACCGCATTTCTTTTTAAGTCTTTAAAATAGAGCATAAATTCATTCTTATCCAATGTATGCGGTCCTATACCAGACTCTCTGGCACGCTTCTTTACCTCAGCCCATACACTTCGCTGGGTAAACTTATTTATATTATAAAACCCCGGGTCAAGTTTGCCATTATGGACAGCTTTAGCATTTTCTGGTGGCATCATTGCATTGTATAAATAGTCATCCATCTGGGATTTAAACTGTTCTTTCCGTTTTTCCATAGCTTCTAATGCAATATTCTTAGCCTTCTCCACACCACGGTCAAAGGCACGCTCATAAGGATTACTATCAAGATAATCCATTACATCTTTATTATAATCTACATTAGTAAAAGCCATTATGCCCTCCTTGAATTTTTCATAGCTGTATTAAGAAGGCTTGGTGGCTCACTATCTATACCTTCAACATCTTGATATTTGTAATGAGCTTGCTTCTTTTTAAGCTTCATATATTCTTCCCTAGTAATCTTTCCTTGTGATAACTCTGCAGCTAAATCCCTGTCTTCAAAACCCGGTTGGTTTTCTTCCGAAACAGTAGGCTCAGAAGATTCACCACTATAATCAGCATCATAGTCGTAATCGCTTGAACTATCTCCTTGCTCATAAGGTTCATTAGCATCCAAATCATCTTTGAAGTCCCTGTCAGGCATGCCTTCTTGCCATTTAGCAACCTTTTTATCATTCATTTTTTGTTTTATTTTACTCATAGCCTTTTGAAGAAAGTTTCGCTTCATCTCCTTGCCTTCTACCTTTTGAGGAGAATAATCTGTTGCTTCAGGCCTCCTTAGTTGAGGGCCCTCTGATGAAGTGGCAGTATCATTAATGTTTTGAATTTGGGCTTGTCGCCATTCCTCCTCTGTCTGGCTATCTCCACCATAATCTTTATACATCTCCTCTTCTGTATAACTATCGCCATCATAAGTTACAGAAGAACCATCAGACCGTTCTACCATTTTAGTGCCTTTATTACCTCCGGGCATTAGCTTTCTCAATAAGCCTGCAGCACTCCTATCCTTAACCTCTTCCATATAATAATCTTCTTCAGAAGTTCCAGTATCAGCATCCATTTGCATATTAGGGTCCCAAGATTCTTTATCCCCACCTGCAGTATATACCTCATTATTACGAGCCATTTCAGATTCTTCATTAAACCTTTCTAACTCTGCAGAATGGTCATAAGATTGCTGGTCATCATAATCTAAGCCTTGAGCAGCGAAGTTCTTTCTTTGGATATTCTCCATAATAGATTGAGATTTATCAGCATGAGCCGCCCTATCTTTCTTGCTATAACCCTTATTATCCCATGCTTTTTGTATAAAATTACGGTCATCTTCTACATAGTTTTCAGATGAATCAGGAGCATAAGGAGATACACCTTCATTTTCATTAGGCTCTAATGGTCCATTTTGATTCTTAACAAGGTCTTTAATATTACCCTTACCAGCTAACACATCCTCTGCATTTTCAGCATTACCATATTCCCTTCTAGCCTTACTAATAGCACCACCTGCTTTATCAATAGCACCCTTACCTATCTTACCCATCCAACCTAATACTCCACCAACAGCTTTATTAACAGCACCACGTGCCTTAGCACCAGTGTTATATGATGAGCTCCAATTTCTAGCATTGTGTGTTTGCCAACTACCAAATGCAGGCATATCACTATTGTAACTAGTATTAGAAAAGCCACCTCCAGCATTAACGCTTGACCAAGGGCTTTGAGGTAGTTTATCTACAGGGCCCTGCTTTTCATCATCTTTACTATTAGCGTTATAGCCGCCACCTTGATTATATCTAGCCATTATATTAACTTATCCTTTCAAAGTCGACATCTAATTTAGAATAATCTACTCGGTAAAATCCTTTGGAATCTTTCGTCACAGAAGGATGAGTAGGCATATCATCAGCCATTACTCCACGATATCTACCATCTTTATTTTTATAATCAAATTCATATACTTTAAATCCTTCTAGAGAAGTTGTAATATATTCTATATTTTCTTTTAATCTTTTATCACTTGGCGGTGGAGGGGGACCTATAAAATTAGGGTCTACTCCATATTGAGGCGTTCCACCGGGTCCTTTTGCAAAACCACTTAACAAACCAGCCATTTGTCCAAAGCCTCCTCCTTCTCCGCCTCCCATAAATCCACCGAAAGCACCCATCATGCTTTCATGTTTTTGGGCTGCAAGCTTATTAGCATTGCCTAGATTGGCAGCTTCAAGATTGGCAGCAGAGCCATAGAGTTGATTATATTGTCCTAGAGTTTGGCCATAATTAGCCATCCCTTGCTGTTGTTGTCCTTGCATATATCCTTGAAAGGCTTGTGTACCTTGTTGTCCATACTTAGCCATATTATTTTGAGCTATTTGATTAGCTACTCCACTGCCACCAGAATATGGATTAGCAGCATCAGCACGCTGAGCCATTATATTAGCTAGACCCATCTGGTCCATAGATTGTTGATTAAGTTGCTGTTTCATACCTCTATTAGCAGCGCTATTAGGGTCTAACATATCAAGAGACCTATCTTTATAATCATCTAACATATCAGTATAGGGTTTCATAGTAGCCATCATATCTTCTTTAGTATATGTCTTGGGTTTAGGAGCCATGCCACCCATAAAGCCCCCTAAAAGACCACCACCAATCGCTCCCCAAGGGCCCAATGCAGCTCCTGCTCCCGCTCCTGACATTGCAGCACTTAAATCAAATCCCATGCTATTCTCCTTTTACTAAGGCGCTGGTATAATACCATTCACCATTAAAATTAACGCCAAATTTAACAGACCCATCTGTAGGGTCTTCGACAGTTTTAGTTGAACCAGATGGTTTAGGCTTAGGTTTAGAACTTTTCTCTGGTTCCTGAGCTACTAAATTAGCCAATCTATTGATAGCATCATAGATATCATTTACTATGGAACTAATATTTTCATCTGTTACATCAGATGGTTTATTTAATTGAACTTTATCCATTCTTCTTTTTCTTTCGCTCTAATAGCCTTCGTCTTTTATCGTCAACAGATACTGCTCCGCTCCATTTTTCATTCTTACCTATATCATCTGATTTTAATACCTGTTCACTCATTATTTCAATGTTTTATCTCTATATGTAACAGATATTCCCTCTATAACTGGAGCCTTGCTCTCACTCTCAGACCATTCATAATTTTCAGTAGAGTGAAGGTGTATTTTTAATCCCTTAAAAGTTGTAGAAAAGTCTGTAAACGAATCATATGCATCGCCAGTAAATCTCCAAAATTGATAACTGTTATCATTATTACTTTGATAGGGCTCAGAGCCTTCTCTAGATTTCTTCCATAACTCTCGCATTACAAGACTAGTATTATAAGTACCATCAGCTGCTTCAACCCAAGTCCCTCCAAATATCTCACATTGAGATTTTTGATAAACTAACCAATCCTCATCAGATATACCGGGATGCTCAGATTTATCCCATATAACTGTTGTCTCATCTACAAGGGATACTTGTTTATTGCTAATGGCAGCATAGCGGCCAGTATGGTCTCTATCAGAAGGTATTATACATTCAGCTAACCCCCATATAATCCAGCCGGGATTTATAGCATCAGCCTCTATAGGAGGTACAGTTGTATACGGGTAACTATCAACCTTATTAGGCATTTTAGCCCTAGCTAGAGCTTCTGTAGACATAAATAGGTGCCCATCCTCTGTTTCAATGCTACCAATGGTAACATTCTTGCCCCATAGTTTGATAGATTTTAGCTTCTTTCTTCGACTAGGAGAATTCATAGTAATAGTCTTTGTAGACCATTCTAATCTATTATTACTGCTTAAATCTGTATGTAGAGTATATAAGGAATATTTTTTATCATTATCTATAAGAGCTCCTTCAGAGTCCTTCCATTGCTGAGCAGTTTCGTCATAACTGTCCACATTAGATGCAGCAGAGCAGACCATCAATTCATTATTTTCATTGATACAATGCGCTTTTACGGGTCTAGGTATTTGCCATATATCCCATTTTCTTTTATCGATAGAATATACAAGAGCATCTGCTGGTACATTATCTCTACTCATAGAACCTAAATTATCAAACGTAACCATAAGTGAATTATACTTTTTGTCATTCATAAGTGTTAATCTCATATTGGGAGATTTAGTCCAATAGTCAAGGTATTTATCATCTATTGTTTGAGATATTTTAGTGATTCTATGACCATCAAATATAAAGATTCCATTCTTATTTCCCAAATACAATAGTCCATCTATCACAGTGGCACTTCTTTTACCCGGTATACCCATTCCTACAAATTCTTGTTCTAATACTAAGTTATAAGGGTCTATTTTAAACATAGTCTTATTAGAGAACGCATACAATCTGTTGTGGGCACCCAATAGAGTATGAGGAGCCTCCGGAATGCCTAAATAATCTTGAGCCCAATTAAATAAACTAAACATACCTGCTTGAGAACGAAATATCATCTTTTCAGAATCTATTAACTTGGGATGAGTAGCTCTACATGCAAATAAATAATTACCCACCGTTTCAGACTCAGCATAATTAACAATAGTATCGCTTATGGTTTCAGGCATACCTGTTAAGGCTTCGTAAGATATCCCATCTTGCCCTACATCCTTTGTCACAAAATCAATAGATGAATGCATCTTTACATCACTAGCCTCAGCAACTGTAGTTGCATCTGCTGCATCACCAACATCCCACTCTGTGTCTATTTCAATGCTCTTAAGCAGTCTATAGGGTAAGGTTACATCAGTCTTTCTATATATTTGTACATGTGTTATTCTTGGATTTTTTAATTGAAATCTTACTCCAATATCTATAGAATCACTATTAGCCGTTAAAGGGCCTATTGTTACAGGTGTAGCCATTAAAGGACCTTCTTGATACCCATCATATAGAAATGACATATTATAAAGCCATGTATCGCCTGATTTAAAATATGATTCACTATCTCCATCAGCAGCTTCACCATCAAGGAATAAGCCTACTTTAATATCTCCAGCATCGAAAATACTATCTGTACCATAATCATCATAACCAGTTCCTTCAGGATAGATTCCTCCAGCTGCATTACTCACACTTGTCGCAAGATTAAACTGCGTTAAAGTTAAATCTCCAGTATACATAGCAATAAGAATACTTTCAAGGGCATTACCATCCGTTCCAGATGCTGCCCTTTTTTGAATAGACTTAGTAGTAGGTTTATACAAAGCCCATCCTTCTGTTATATCTGGATTTTCAGCACTAACTGTTATAGAGCCTTGTTTATTAGGCACTTGTGTTGTAAATACGCCATTAGATGTTCCTGTGTGTCTATCTTGCCATGTAATCGCAGTAGTACCTAATGCTATAAGTCCAGTACCAGTAGACGTTATAGCTCCTTCTGAATGCTTAAATGTACCAGCATCATTAATAGACCCTAAAACATACCAGTTATTACTTCCGTCCTCATAGCCTTGGAATTGTGCCCAAACAGATGGCATAGTAGAATCTGCTACCATTGGGATATGTTTTATCTGGTCTAAAGGATATGCTCTAGTTTGCTTGTTATATGCAGCTATAAATGCTTTCATAATCTGCGCGCGTAAACCATCATACTTTTGTTGAGAACCTGCCCATGAGCCCCAAGGCTGCCCTCCCTTGAATCCATTTAATACAGCTCCAGCACTAGCATAATCCATCAAAGGGTCAACCTCTACTTGTTGATTAGGGGCCTCAAATACTGTTATCTTGCCTTCATCTAGGTAATTTAATACTGAGCGCATAAGAGGACGAATATCTTCTTTTGTCTTATAACTTTGAAGAGCCTCTTTTAAAGCTCTCCAGTCAACATTGTTTTTTAAGCCTTTAGCTCTTTGCACTTGAGCCCATGTCTCGTTACTAATATCACGTTCATTTGCTAATGCTGTTTTTGGATTAGACCATCTCCAATTATAGGGCCCCCACCACCAATAGGAAACCCTAACCCCCCAAACGGTCTTATGTTTTTTATGCCACTTCCATGTTGCTATCCATAGATTGAGCTCTCTTTCAGGGTATTTTGTACGCTTGTCATCTCTAGATGAACCATCATCACGTCCTCGAGAAGGGCCACCTTCTGCATTATCATTTATAAGCCAATTTTGGTCTTCCCAGTAATCATGTATATGTGGACCATCTTGCTTGGCTGTAGGCCATGGCATATCTTCTAAAGATGTCATATATGCCAAAGTCTCGTCATAAGTTGCTACTTCTTCTTCGCCAAATATAACTGATTCTGTTAGTCTAAAATCTTGTAAGCTATTATCAGTTGAATCTATTTTCTGCGGCACTACTGCAACCATCATTTTCTCGCTACTGAGCACTTGGGGCTTTGACTGCTCTGTCCACCATCCATCAGGCGTGCTTCCTGCGAGCATAAAGAAATTATCTGCTAAACCAAGCCAATTAGCTACTTGTTCACCTACTTGATAACCACCTGAATCTGCCATCCATTTTGTGCCCGTACTTTCTTCAGCTGGCTCTATTGTAAACCAACAACAATCATGGTTGGCGTCTATATGTTTAGTGACAGCAAGTCCGCCAGCCTTAGTTTCAACGCATATATCTTCTTTATCTGTATTAACCCATCCTACATCTGTCCCCCCTTGAACGCTATTACCAACTGTATAATAAGCATAATCTCCATCTTCATACTTAGGAGGTTGTTCTTCTGATTCTGCAAGCCAGTAAAAATCTACTGGACCTGTTGGATTAACATCTGCCTTATAGTCCCAGATTATAAATGTACGATAGATTTGCTTATGCCCTGTATAAGCTGTGACATGACTATAACCATTAAGTTTATATAAAGGAGTAAGTCCATCATTAGCAATAGATTTAGTGCCACTACTAGATATATCTATAGCTGCCAATATTATATCTTCACCTTTTAATCCGCCCAGTCTATTGAAAAGCACATAAGCTTTATTGGTATCACAAATACCAATAGCTACATCTGCTATAAAACACTCCCCTATATCATCAAGATTAAGAGCATATGAGTCAACGACACTGCATTCCCAGCCATCATCAATATCAGATGACCCTGATTCAACTGATAATTTATGTATTGTATATCCTTCAAAATCCCAGCTAAATACATGGTCAGGTTCAATTGTTTGGAGTAATCCACCTACACCTTGAGTTAATCCAGCTATAGTTTTGCTTGGTAAGAACTCATAATAATCAATTGTATCGTCATGAAAAACACATTCCCAGATTTTATCAACACCATATACAGCGCACATTAGCCTTGTTCGTCCACCAGTAGCAGAAATACGATATACATCAGCATCATCCCAACTATTATCATCTCCGCCTATAAGTGCTGCAACAGTTACTGTATGTTCATCATTATCGGTAATAACACCCGAACTGCCATCTGTATCATTAAATATTGTACCGCCAATTAAAGCATCTACAACAAATGTCTCTCCAGCATCTGTCATAATAGTAGCACTTTCAGCTGCATTATCATGAGTTCCAGAAAACGCTGGCTCTAGAACCCAAGCCATCTGGTCTATATTATTAATGGCATTAGATGAATTAGGAGGTAGACACTCACTCTTTTCTAAATATTGTTTAATAACATTATTAGCTTTATCTCTCTGCTTATGTTGTACACGAGGAGCAGATGAATTAGATGCTATAAATAAACCTCTACTTGTACTTGTAAAATCTAACTCTTCTCCAAGGTCTCCCCAAATCCATCCACCTCTGCTAAATTGCACTTTAAATCCAGTTAGGAAATCTGTTGTAGCTGACCCACTTGCAGAACTTTCACCATTTTCTAATACTATAATAGTATAGCCAGTAGATGCTTTAAAATCATGTTTAAAAGAATTATCTTTAACACAGGTAAATGCACCGCCTGCCTCTTGGTCTTTTCCAGCTATAGTTTGTAAAGAATCGGCTAAAGGAGCTCCTGCATTATCTGTGTCTGCAGGCACTGCATAAATAGTAACTGGAGTTGTATTCATATTATGGCTAACATCTATTGAACCAGATATTTCATATGTGTAGTTAGGCACCGTTTTAACTACAGCCCATTTTCTTCCACCTGAAGTATTAGTACCAGTCTTTTCCCAATTAGATGGGTCAGAATCTTCTAATACTTGACTTTGCTTTATAATATTATAAAAATCTCCTAATACATCTGTATCTACTTTAGTATAGTCATCTATTAAAATAAAATATCTATCTATATTTACAGCTAAATCAAAGGTATCAGGTTCTAAGCCATTAATTACAGTCATTGCTGTCATGTGAGGAACAGAAGAAATAAGCTCTGTATTCGCCACAATAGACGTTACTTCGCCTAGTCCAGAGTGAGGACTTACATTAAGCGAATACGAAGCTGCGCCATCAGGTATATCAACAGGGTCACCATTAGTTATAGTGCCTGCTGAAAAATCCCTTAAATCATATGATGCTTTTGGCATATTATCCCTTTATCTCCTCTCCCCAAACAGATGCTCTACCATTTATTATATTTATAGTATGCACTGTAAAGTGTCCCTTGCTATAGTAATCTACAATAGCAAATCCATGAGCCCATTTATGTTGTCTTCCACCAAGCCATGTATTCTTTTCACCACTCATATTTTTTAAACAGCCAATACTCCAAGCTGATTTAGGGCCATCCATATGAGTAACAGAGTCTTGTTGCATATTGTGCCAATGTCCATACATTATATTACAACCCAACTTTCGAAGGTGATTAGCGGTGTGATATTGGCCACCAAAGTGGTGACCATGGTAGAAATATAATTT
>NZER01000242.1 GCA_002690445.1 Candidatus Pacearchaeota archaeon | reverse complement strand
GCTTCGAGAGCAGAAGGCCGAGATGGTGGTTGGAGAGGCCGGAGAGCCCGAGTGGATCGCCTGGTACACCGAGCAGGAGCGCGAAGACCCCTTCGCGGACTTCATGTACCACGAAGGGGCCGAGGAGTTCTTCAAGGAGAACCCGCGCCGGGTGTACTTCTCTCAGCCTGTTCGGGGGAAGAAGTCGGCCCTGGTCGTGGCAGCGCCTCCGAGAACGGCCAAGTGGGTCGCTCTTCGGGCATCGAAGGACCGCAGCGACCGCAGCGCCTACGACATCTACCGTGAGGGCGGCAAGCTCTACGCGGTGGTGAGCGACAAGTACCAGTGGCCGTGAGAAGCAGATGACCCGCAACCCAGGAGTCCGCGCCGGAGCTGGGCCTGCAACAGGCCAGTACTACGTCACCATCGCAGGCGAGCGCGGCATGAGCCCCGACGGCTGGCACTGGGGCTACCTCGCGGGCCGGGTTCCTGAGCTGGTGAAGATCAAGGGGCCCCTCGTTCCGGGGAGGAGAATCCAGTTCAAGCGGATGCACGGCAACACGGCGACTCAGTGGGCCATCCTCCGAGACCGGAAGGTGATGCCGCAGCACTCACAGGGGCTGCCCGGCGCGACAGGGATGCCAGGACCGGGCATGGTCGGCTTCGATGCCTACTCGATGCACCCTGGCGTCCGCGTCGTCGTGCCCCCTGCTTCGTCCTTCCACGTCAACCCGGCGCTCCCCGGAGCTGCCTTGGCTATCGGCATCCCGGTTCTTGTGGGCATCCTGGCCCTGCCTACCTTCGTGATCACTCCTCTCATCCTCAAGGCATTCGTGCCCAAGTGGAGCTACGGACGAAGGCTCATCGGAGGCATCGGAGTCACGATGGCAGGAGCTTTCGCGTACAAGCTGGCCAAAGCCGTAGGCGGGAAGGAGTAGGAGATGCCAGAGCGCGGAGAGGTCGTCTGCTGGAACGAGCCGCTGGTCAAGACCCAGCGGGTTCGTCTGCTCGACGTCTTCCTGATCGGACCGCTCATGGTCTACGGGGCGGCGAAGATGCCTCGGGGTCCGGCGGCTGCCGTCCTGGCCTTCTTCGGCGTGAGCACGGTCCTCTACAACGCCCGCAACTACCTTCTCGTAGAGGAGTGGGAGGAGCAGTGATGAGGTTTCAGCCCAGCGAGCACAGCTACGGCGACTACGGGTGGTCCTCGTCCTACCCCCTGTCCAAGCTCACCGTAAGCGCGACGGCTTCGAGGAAGGGGCTGTCGAACCAGCCGACCTCGTCTGCTCACAAAGCCAACCTGAGCCGCCTCTCGGACTTCTTGGGAGACCTTCCCTTCAAGCTCACGGTGACCTCAGCGTACAGGTCGCCCGAAGTGAACGCGGCAGTGGGAGGCTCTTCCAGCAGCCAGCACCCCAACGGGCTTGCCGTGGACTTTGTGCCCGAGGGCGGAGTCTCCAACAAAGATGTGGCGGCCTGGTTCTATGAGAATCGGGCTCGGTTCCCGGAGCTGGATCAGGTCATCTGGTACACCGACACGACTCACATCCACATCGGCATCTGCCCATCAGGGGCTTCCAACTGCCCCCGCTGGGAGGCTCGGGGAGAGTTCCTCCAAGCCACCAAGGAAGGCGGCGTCTACATCCCGTGGGCCCCGACGGCTGCCGAGACGGCCAAGATGGCTGCCCTTTACGCCTACCACCGCCCCTTGCAGACTGCGGGGGCTGCCTGGGCAACGGTGGTGGTCACTGTGGGCCTCAGCCTGACCGCGCTCTACTGGATCAATCGGGGTGTGAAGAGGCAGAGGTCCAGGAAGAGGGCAGCTGGAGGACTGGGTTAGGGGAGGGAGATGGCCGTCTATGACATCGACAAGGTGATCGCCTCCGGGGAGTACGACCTGGTGTTTGATGAAAACCTGGGCTTTGAGGTGGGGGAGGCCCTCACCTACCGTGTTCTGGGGGGAGGAGTCGTTCAAGAGGACATGTCCATTCCTGTGCTGGTCGAGATCAAGGCTCCCCCCCGGCTTGCCGGGACCAAGGTGAAGGCGCGGCTGGTTCCTTCCTTGCAGAACCTCTTGGGCCCCAGCCAGCTCTCTGGGCTAGCGTGAACCCCCTTCAGCTCCACGTCTATGATCTGGACGGCACCCTCTACGACAGCCCGCGCCTTCAGGTAGATCGCCCCTCTTGGTGGTACTCCGCTCAGAGCTTGCAGGGCTATGGGCCTCCGGGCTTCGACACCAAGTGGATTTTGGGCACCGTTCTGGAGGCGAGGAAGTCGGTGATGGACCCCCGCGTTCGAGCCGTTCTCCTCACAGGTCGCCCCCAGCACAGTGAGATGGCCTCCGTCATCCGAGCCATGTTGAGGTCCGCAGATATCCGCTTCGCCGTGGAGCAACTCAAGCCCCTCTTTCCTCCCCGCCCTACCCCCCTCTACAAGGCTGCTGCTGTGCAGAAGTGGCTTCTTCGCTACCCCTCCGTCGGCAAGGTGGTCTTCTACGACGACCTGGACGAGAACCTCGACGCGGTCGGGGAGGTCGCGCGGAGGATGGGGAGGGAGTACCTTCCTGTGAAGGCTCCAGGAGTCACGTAGCACCGAAGCTGGGAGCAGCCAGGGGCTCGAAGGAAGGCCCTCAGCTAAGCTCTCTTCTCGAAGGAGTCTCCTCTCATGGCCACCTCTGGATCTGCCACTATCATCGTCGCGGTCGCTGAGACGCTGGACACCCCAGAGAACCGCTCGGGGACGATCTATGACGCGATGCGGCCCGTGTATTCTTGGACGGACGGGCTTCTCGCGGGCCAGAACGACCTTGTCTGGTCTGATCGCCGGACGGTGGTGGCCGGGGCAACCGACACCATCGACCTCAACGGAGGAGGGCTCACCGATGCTTTCGGCAACGCCGTGAACTTCGTTGAGGTGACGATGATCGCCATCCGCAACCGGGAGACGACGGCTGCTACCCGAACCCTCCGCTTCGGTCCTGCAGCTGCGAACCCCTTCCTCTGGCTCTTTGTCGATGCGAGCGATCAGGTCGTGATCGTCCCCAGCGGAGCCTACTGCCAGTGGTCGGACGAGGCTCAGACTGTCACTCCCGGGGTGAGCGACAGCGTCCGGATCATCAACACGGACTTGGCCAACGGGGTCACCTACGACATCATCGTCTCAGGGCGGAGTGCATAAGACATATTGATTCATCTCTGCGGCTGAGTCCCTCTTCTGGACAGATGGCACTCGGTTGGGTATGTCATCTGGCACGTGGGGCCCCGCGAGGGCTGGAAGGGAGCAGCAGGTGAACAACTGGCAGATCATGGCCCCCTATGCTCATGTGGGGTTCAAGCCCCATCCGGGGGTCGAGGTCTTCCAAGTTGAGCTGGCGAAGATCCCCGGAGTCAAGCCGCGAGGAGCCGGGTGGAACGTCCCAGGGAACGCCGTGAAGGTTGTTGCTGCCCTGGCCGAGCTACACGGGGTCCAGCTGGCCTTCGCTAAGTGGCAAGTCCGACCTCCCCCCGAGACCTCCTGGGCAGAAGTGGAGAGCCTGCTTCGGGAAGGGAAGGAGGTCAGGAGCTTCGTGCTCGACGGCTTCCTCACCGAGTACCAGAAGGACGCGGTGGCCTTCGGGTGGACGCGGGCCGGGGTCCACTACTGGCATTCCACGGGGTGCTTGGCTGGAGACACTCTTCTCACAGTCAACCGGGCTGGAAAGAGCTTCCAGACTACCCTGTCGAAGCTGGTTCACTCCTTCAATGGAGGGGAGTCTGGGCGGTGGGGCAAGGGCTACCGCTGGGATCCGGCGATCCCGACCCGAGTTCAGTGCCTCAAGGGCGGCTACATTTTGCTCAACGAAGTGGAAGCAGCCTTCCCTACGGGAGAGAAGGAGGTCTTTCGACTCCACACCCGGGGAGGCCGGGCGGTAGAGGCCACTGCCGAGCACCGCTTCTTGGCCCCAGAGGGAGGTTGGAAGGAGCTGAAGGACTTGAAGGAGGGGGACACGCTTGTCGTCCGAGGAGGGAAGAACGCGGCTATCAACGCCGAGGAGGACGTGGTTGAGAGCATCGAACGGCTCGGGCTGAAGCCCACCTTCGACTTGACCATGAAGTCTCCGCACAACAACTACGTTGCCAACGGCTTCGTCGTCCACAACAGCGGCAAGACTCTCACGGGGCTTCTGGCCTCCCTGGCGGCTCCTGGAGGGGTCATCGTGGTGACCCGAGCTTCCGCCCGGCTGCAGTTCGCCCGAGAGATCGAGAGGTTCACATACATCAAGCCCTACGTGATCCGACCGGAGGGGGAGCGTCGAGGTTTGATGACCGTTCAGGGAGAGACCTGGGTGGACTTCTTCAAGAAGAGGATGCCCAAGCTGGGCAAGGCGGCTCTCGTCGCGGAGGAGTGGAAGGCTGCAAAGGCCAAGCACGGGGTTCTCGTGAAGAAGGGCTCCAGCTTGAAGGACTACCTGGACGAGTGCTCGGCTCACTGCCGTCGGGCTGTAGTGATCGTGGGTTGGGAGGCCCTGGTTACCCACTTGCCTGTCTTGAAGAAGTCTGCGGCGGGGGCTCTGCTTGTTGATGAGTGCTTCCCCGGCTCTCAGAAGGTCAGGACTCGGGAGGGGGAGAGGCCCATCAAGGAGATCGAGGTTGGAGATGAGGTCCTCTCTCGATCCCAGCCTGGGGGTCAGCTGGAGTGGAAGGGAGTTCTTCGCTCCATCAAGTCTTCGGGTAGCGGGAGGCTCCTCATCAGGGTAAGCCATGAAGAAGGTGGGTTCATCTGCACCCCCAACCACGAAGTCTGGACCTTGGAGGAAGGCTATGTCCAAGCGGGGCTCCTCCGTGCTCACCATCACTTGCTGCCACTGCGGGGAGGTCTTCCAGCGGAAACGGAGAGCGGACAGGCCGAATCCGAGGTTCTGCTCTCGAAGCTGTGGAGGGGCAGCCCATCGGGGGGCGAAGCGGCAGGTGGTGGAGAGGCGCAAGTGTGCCTGGTGCCGCAAGGAGTTCGAGGCTCCTCAAGCTCGCACGAAGAGGTTCTGTGGGCCCTCCTGCTCCGCCAAGTGGAGGGTCCAGACGGAGCGGGGCTTGGAGGCTTGCAGGCGTGGGGGGAGGGCGGTACAGGCTTCCCGGCAAGAGTCAGGGGAGAACCCCCTTTCTCGGCCGGAAGTCATCGAGGCTTCTCGGAGGAGGATGAGAGAGTCCAATCCCATGCACGACCCCTCTACAAGGGAGAAGGTGAGTCGGATCTTGAAAGCGATGGGGCACTCTCCCAAAGTGAGGGGAGGGAACGGTACTGGCTTGACGGAGTGCGAGGGTCTGGTGGCGGCCGAGACGGGGCTCCGCCCCTTTACGGTGCGGGTGCCCCCCAGTCTCCGTTCTCGGTTCTCCCCCCCTCCTCCGTTCCACTACAAGGTGGATCTGGGGGACCTCCACCTCAAGCTGGCGGTGGAGATCGACGGGGGGTCTCACAACTCCCCCTCCCGCCGGGCCCAGGACAGGAAGAAGGATGCAGTGCTTCAGGCTCTCGGGTTTTCGGTGTTGAGGTTCACGAACCGGCAGGTTCAGGAGGACTTGGGGGGAGTGGTGAAGAAGATCACCTCTACGATCTTGAGGTTGAGGGGAACCACAACTACTTCGTAGAGGGGGTCTTGGTTTCCAACTGTCACCAGGGAAAAGGGTCCAAGCGCTGGGAAGTACTGCCTATTTCCGAGCCTGACGGCTCAGTGGAGCAGATCGCCAAGGCCTTTCGGGAGCAGGAGAGGGAGGCCAAGAAGAAGGGGGGCTTCGTCAAGCAGACCGAAGAAGGGAGGAAGATGTTTCTTCCGGTCCTCAACCGAGCCTCAGCCGCTGCAGATCTGGCTCGCTGCGTCTCCAAAAGGGTAGGGACAACGGCCACGCCCATTCAGGACCGCGTGCGGGACCTGTGGAGCCAGCTGGACATCGTCGAGCCGAACTCGTGGGGGAACAAGACTACGTGGGAGAACCGCCACGCGAACAGGAAGCCGGGAATCTACGGGGGGTATGACACGACCGGAGCGTCCAACCTCGAAGAGCTGAACCTCCGGCTGGGGCCCGTCGCTCACGTCTTGACCTACGCCGAGACTCACGCTCATCTCCCTCCGAAGAGGAGGCAGTCCGTCTACGTCGCTCCTGAAGACCAGTGCCGGCCTGCCGGGGGGTTTGCGAAGGAGCGCAAGGATGCGGCAAAGAGGGGGGCTACAGCTCTCCTGGAGGTCAGTTTGGCAGAGGCGGCTTCTCGCAAGAGGACCGCAGTCATCGGGATCGTGGAGGACCACGTCCGAAGCGGTCAGAAGGTCGTCTGCTTCACAGGCCGCCGCAGGGACTGCGAGAAGCTGGGGAAGAGCGTCAGCTCTTGTTCTGCAGTGAAGAAAGGCAACATCAAGGTCTGGGCCGCTCACGGGGGGCAGAGCCAGAAGGTCCGCGACCAGATCGTTCAGGACTACATGGCCTACCGGGGCTCCTGTGTGCTCGTCGGGACCATGCAAGCTTTCGGGGAATCGATCAACATAGATGACACTGACGCAGCTCTCTTCGTGATGATCCCCTACACGCCGGGGGTCCTTCGTCAGGCCGAGGGCCGCTTCCACCGGGCTAGCACGAAGAGGCCCGTGATCATCTACTACATCATCGCCGAGGGCACGGTAGACGAGCACATGGCTGCCATCCTCATCGACAAGCTCCCTGCGGTGGAGAAGGTCGCCCGAGACACGGAGCTGGGCGAGGCGAAGGACGTGCTGGCGGGTCTCGACCCCAACGAGAGCGACGAAGATTTTGCCGCTTCCGTCCTCGCAGACCTAGATTTCACGTAGTCTTGTGGGGGAATAGGTCTTAGGATGATTTGATGAAGCGGCGCACAGACGAAGAGGTGAGGCAGGTGATCCGAGAGCGGTCCCAGCAGGGGGGTCCCGACGAGTGCTGGCCGTGGGTCGGGAGCACCATTTCTGGAGGCTACGGCTGTCTTTCCTACCAGAGCCGATCCCGCACTGCTCATCAGGTGGTCTGGATCTTGGAGAACGGTCCGATGCCTTCCGAGATCGAAGGGAAGAGGCCCTGCATCATGCACACCTGCGACAACCCTCCTTGTGTCAATCCGGCTCACCTCAAGCTGGGCACCTACGCGGACAACATGAAGGACAAGTGGGCCAAAGGCCGGGGCTACGTCCCCTCCGGGGATGACCACTACGCAAGGACCAACCCGGAAAAGTTGGCGCGAGGGGACCGCAACGGTGCCCGAACTCGACCAGACCGCCTGGCTCGGGGGGAGCGACATGGCTCGCGGACCAAGCCGTGGGCCCTGGCTCGCGGGGAAGACCACTGGACGGCTCGGCATCCAGAGAAGATCCGCCGTGGGTTTAAGATGCCCTCAGGGTCTGTCTGTCGGGGGGAGCGGTCGGGAACGGCAAAGCTGACCGATGAGAAGGTGCTCCGCATCCGAGAGGCCTATGCTGAGGGGGGATGCACGCTCACGGCCTTCGCGAAGGAGCATGGCGTCTCGGTGAGTGCCCTCAGCAGACTCCTCTTGGGCCAAACCTGGGCCCATGTGGGTGGTCCGCTCAAGGAGAAGCACCAGAGGGGGAGAAGGAAGGGATAATGGGCTGGCCGAAGTCTTGGAACGACCCTCTCCGGTGGCTCATGCAGGCCCACGAGATGGAGACGCTCGACAACTTCATCCTGGAGTCTTGGTGCTCCAAGTGTGGAGCAGAGCCGGGGGACCCCTGCGTCACCCTGGTGGCGATGAGCCCTGAGAGGCCAGCCGGCCGCCCCACGGCGAATCACGGGGCGCGGTGCAAGAAGGGCAAGAGAGCCTGGGATGCCTACAAGGGAGCGTGCAAGGTGGACCCTGAGATCCAGGAGCTGGAGAAGCAGGTTCGGGGGCTGTCTATCCAAGTGGCCCGCGCCCGCCGCATCCAGGCTCTTCAGGGCACCGTGGACCACCTCGGGGGGCAACTCAGAGAGATGGTCAAGAACGGCTGGAACGATGCGAAGGCTGTGAAGAAGCTACAGCGCTCTCTAGAGCGAGCACGGGCAGACTTGGCCGAGCTTACAGGAGCGAAGCCATGAAGTACCGCGAGTGGGACTTCAAGAGGGAGGCAGGATAACCAAGGGTCAAGAAGCTGCTTCCTGGCGCGGCACTCGTCTTTTCAGGTTCGCCATTTGACACTTGCCGAAAACCTTGCTAACTTCTTCTCGCCCCTCGCGAGGACGGGGGGGGCAAGGAGTAGAAAATGGCACGAGAGGTGAAGTACCTGGACCCCAAGGCCCTGCTGATCGTGGGGCTGGACGTCGAGGATGAAAACAGCCCTTTGGCTGACGAGCGGGCCGAGTGGGAGGTGGACGAGGCCATGGTGCGGAACATCATGGTCTATGGCCTCCAGCAGCCGATCATCATCCGCTACGAGGCTGGGAAGGCCTTTGTGGTGGATGGCCGGCAGAGGGTCAAGGCGGCCCGAGTTGCTGCTCAGCGGCAAGCGAAAGCGGGGGAGTATGCCACGAAGGTCCCTTGCATCGAGGTCAGCGCTGACGACGCCCGAGTGGGGGGCATCATGGTGTCTGCCAACGAAATCCGCAAGGATGACGGGGTCTTGGGAAAGGCTCGGAAGGCCTCGCGGCTGCTCGACACTGTGGGGGACAAGGAAGAGGTGGCTCTCGCTTTCGGGCGCTCCACCAAGACCATTGACAACTGGATGAAGCTGCTCTCAGCTGACCCCAAGATCCACGAGGCCATCGAGGCTGGCAGCATCAGCGCAGCGGTCGGCATCGAGTTGGCGGGCAAGAGTCGGCAGAAGCAGATCGAGACGCTCGACCAGATCCTCTCAGCCCCTCCGGCTACGAAGTCGGACGGGACGAAGGACAACCGGACCACCCCCAAGCCCGAGAAGAAGAAGGAGTCTGGGAAGGAGCATCCGGGTGTCAAGAAGAGCTGGCTTCGGAAGGCCATCAAGACGGCGGCCTTCGAGGAGCTGGCTCAGGAGGATCAGGAGGCCCTCAACTGGATCCTCACTGGATCTGCTCCAAAGGGGCACTGGCTGGATGACTTCACCTGGAAGGTGGACGAGGAGATCAACCAGTAGGTGTCCCGAGCCGATCATCGCCAGGAAGTCGCTGGTTGGGGGGAAGGGACTTGCCAAGACTGCGGTCACCCCTTCCCTCGCCGCGAGAGCTACGAGAGGCTCTGCCCCCTCTGCTTCAAAGTGGGCAAGGGCTACAAGGTGCTTTGGGGTGACCTCGCCTTCCTGTGGGCCCAAGAGCGGCTCTTGGGAGCAGAGCTTCGGGTTCAGGAGGCCGAGAAGGCTTTGGCAAAGGCAAGTGGACGGCAGAAGCTCCTCCCCGAACTGCCGGGAGGTCTTTTGAAGAGGGCCATCTCCTTGACCCATCCCGACAAGCACAACGGAAGCGAGGCAGCAACAAGAGTCACGCGAGAGCTTTTGGCTCTCCGGGAGAGGACAACCAAAAAGAGGAAGAGGAGGAAGCCGTGAACATCGGCATCATCAGCAACAAGAGTCACGCCAAGAACCATGCCGCTGCTCTGAGGAAGCTCGGGCACAAGGTCAACATGCTCGGGGGCAACCCGACCCAAATCCCGCCGGGGTTGGACCTCATCGTCTGCCGGCCTGCTTCCATCGCCCATGGAGGCTACGACCGGGCGATGGATGCCAAGAAGAAGATGGGCAAGCGGGTCATCCTGGCCAACGGGGTCAAGGAGATCGAGAAGGCTGTCCTTCGCATTGAAGGGGAGCTGAGGGGCACAGAGGAGGTCCTCCCTGCAGTAGAGATGAAGACCTCGGCCCAAGCTGTCTCGGCTCTCAGCGAAAAGCTAGGCGTCTACGGATCTTTCCTCCACCGAGAGGAGGCAGGTCCCTGGGTGAAGGCCCTCGCGGCTTCGAGGGGAGAGGAGGGGGCAGAGGGCTTCGCTCTCTGGAGGCAAGCCATGAAGACGCTGCGGGGAGGCTCGATTCGGGGTCACATCCACCAGAAGACCCCGAAGGCCCAGATCACTTGGGGCTACACCTCTCCCATCCGAGGGGGTGTCCGCAAACTGGGTTTCGTCGTGACCGACGAAAAAGCCATGGAGATCCTCTGGGGCAACGGGGTCGTCCCTGACGAGGAGACGGCGAAGAGGCTGGTCAAGAAGGAGAGCGAGAGGATCGCTCGGGCCTACAAAGAGAAGGTGCGGGCGCGGAAGCGGAAGGCAGCAGCCAAGGAGCGGGCCCCCGTGCAGAAGGCTGCTCCCAAGCCTCGGCCGACTCCTCCACCACCCCCACCGCTGAAGACTGCTCCATCCAAGCCAGCTGCTCCCGAGACTTGGGACTCCAACCTCAAGTCGGCCATTGCCCTAGTGCTGGCAGAGATGAGGGCGGCGGGCATCGCAGCGCTGACTGTGAACTCTGACGGGGCAGTCACCTTCAAGAGGGTGGTCGTTCAGGAAGGGTCTCTCATGGTGACGGAGGAGTGAGGGGCAGTGGGGCCCCCTCTTCTTCTGCTCCCCTACAGGGAGTAGGAGTTGAGGGGACGAATGGCACTTGTCGCGCTAAGCAGTTCAGGAGGTTGAGGAGCCCCCAAAGTGCCAGCCGCTGCAGACCCGAAGGTCATTGCCTACGACTTGGAGTTCGCCCGGCCGTTGCCGAACAATGACTGGCGAAGGCAGACGGAGTGCGGGGTGGGCGTCCTGTGCTCCTGGTCGAACCAAGAGGTGGAGCCTCGGGTTTGGATCCCTTCCGAGGGGGCCAACGTCTGGAAGCAGTTCGCTCACCACGTGCTTCAGCATGAAGTCTTCCTCACTTGGAACGGCCTTGGTTGCGACGACCCACTGATCTACGCCCAGTTCCCCCTATGGGAGGAGTGCTTGGGGCATGGCAAGCGCTTGGACCTCTCGGCCGTGTTGGGCCTCTACGCCCTTGCCGAGAAGAAGGGCCTGGGCCTGGACTACCTCACCGGGGTTCTCTCTCGGGGCGTGCCCAACAACTACCCCGAGCTGGTCGGGTACAAGCCGACCGCGAAGGTCAACGTCCGGTCCGGGTGGAGCTTGGAGTCGACCTACTGCGCGACGTTCGGGAGGGAATCTGCCAAGTCGATGCCTGGTGAGGAAGCTCCCATCCGTTGGCAGGCAGGGCAGAGGGGTCAGGTCATCGGTTACTGCGTGGGGGATGTGAAGCGGATTCTTGACCTCTGGGAAAGGGCATGGGGGGGAGGCGAGGTGAAGAACCGGAAGGGTCAGCAGGTGGTGATCCCCCGTCCGGTGCTCGACATGTGGAGAAGTCCGTGAGCTGTCCCTGCTGCCGCATGAGCTTCCCCTGTCGCGAGCTGCCTGGCTGGACCTGGTACGAGTGGCCCAACTCCGTCGGCGGGGACAACCTCTACCTCCAGCACGAGGGCGGCACGGTCGCCCAGAACTTGGAGGAGGCCCGCGAGAAGGAGGTTCTCCTCCGGGCCGACGAGATCTGTGCCGCCGGGGAGAAGGCATGAGCCACCTCCACGTCGAGGACCCCCTCGTCATCTTCACCGGCCCGAGCCCCCGAGGCTGGCACCGACTCCAGATGGCCGCCGAGTGCCTCCAGAAGTACGCTTGGGGCTACGAAGATGGCCCTAAGAAGGACATCTCAGGCCGCCCAGCCTTGGCTATCGGCTCCTTGGTTCACCTGGCCCTGGCCCAGCACTACAGCCGGATGAAGATGGAGCAGGAGGGCAAGAACCCCAACGAGTTCATGGCTCCTGTCGAAGCCGTGCAGCTTGTGGCTGAGCTGCAGAAGCAGGACCGCCATGTGGAGAACGTCGTCGAGACCTACTCGGCTTACCGGAGGACCTACTTCGGCGACATCCGAAGTCGGCGGATCGTGGCCGTGGAGACCCTCTTCGATGGGAACCTCCTCGACTCAGCCGGGGGGCATCGAGCCTTGGAGCTGCTGGGAGCCCCTCACATCGACCCTGCTCTGTTCCGCCTCACGGGGCGGATCGACCTCATGTACGAGGACCTCGGGGGTCAGCTATGGGCTGAAGACCATAAGTGCCTGAAATCAGACACGAAAGTCCTCACTCCCGGGGGTCCTATCACGGTCGGCGAGCTGGTCGAGCGTGGTCAAGGCTGGAAATGCTGTGCCTGGGACGAAGAGGCGGAGCAGACGGTGTGGGCCGGAGCCCTGTGCCCCGTCGACGCAGGAATCCAAGACGTCTACTCCATCGGCCTCTTCGATGGCACGGCCGAAGGGTACGGCTACCGCCACCCGCTCCTGACGGAAGAGGGCTGGAAGCAGGCCAAGGACGTGAAGGTCGGGGACTGGGTGGCCGTGGCTCCGCCCCCGGACCTTCCCGAGAAAGACATTCCCGACGCGGTGCTTCGGGTCCTTGGGCTGGCGCTCTCGGACGGCAGCCGGAAGAAGAAGGCCAAGGACACGTACCGCATCACGGCAACGGACCCCCGTATCCAGAGGTACATCTCGTCTTCCTTGAGCGCCCTTGGCGACTCTTGGGCTTCGGACCCGAGGACCATCCACTTGCACACGGGGGGGAAGGCAAGAGCCTTCGTCGAGGCTCTTGGCATCCACGAGAAGCTCTCCGTGGACAAGGTCTTTCCCCGAGAACTGCTCGCCCTGAGCCGACGGCAGGCAGGTCTTCTTCTCGGCAGCCTGTGGGAAGGCGACGGCTCGGCCTATCTGGGGACGGCCCGCAAGAGCGGCACCCGCCCTCTCCGCATCATCTACAGCAGCCGTTCTCGGTCCCTCGCCGAGGGTGTCCGTCACCTGCTCCTCCAGCTCGGAATCCTGAGCAACGTGGTCGAGTCCACGGTTTCAAAGGCCCCCTACTACCAGACGGTCGTGGTGGGGCGGGAGAGCAAGGAGCGGTTCGTCCGGCTGGCCCTGGCCGAAGAGATCGACTGTCCCGTCTCCGTCGAAGGAGGGCGCAAGACTCGAAGCGGCCGGGTGCTGGAGGGATTCTCCGAGCTTCTCTCCGCTCACTTCGGAGGGGCCCGGCAGTTCAGAGAGAAGGCTGCGTTCCCCGCGCACGACTATCCAGGCCGGGGGAGGAAGCGGAATCCCCGGCTGGAGAGCGGGCTGAGATGGGTCGAGGTCAAGAGCAACCTCCTGGTCGGTCAGGAGCGCTGCTACGACATCGAGGTGCCGGGGTCCCACACCTTCCTGACCGGGGACTGCGTGGTGACTCACAACACTAGTGCCAGGCTGACCACCCGCCACAAGGAGTATTTCGCCGTCTCCGGACAGCTCCTCGGCTACGAGTTCTTGGTTCGTCAGAAGCACCCTCGCTTGGCCGGGATGAAGGTCAACCTCATCCAGCACGCGGGGGCGGGGAAGGGCATGAAGTTCGAGCGGACGCCCCTCCCTCGGCGTCCCCTCCTGGAGAGGCAGTTTGTTCGCCGCGCGATCGACATCGAGCTGGCCATCCAGAAGGCCAAGAAGGAGAACCGCTCCGTGGAGGAGTGGCCGAAGGCGATGAGCGAGTTGGTCTGCTTCACGCGCTACGGCGCTTGTGATTACATCGACCAGTGCCGCTTCGGTCCTGGGGCCAAGAAGGGCGGAGCCTGGGCCTGGGATGACTGACACTCCCGAGCACGAGGCCAAGTGCCAGCGCTGCGGAGTCTCTTGCCACGCTGCCGTGGAGATCGAGGGGGGGCGCCAGATCGTCTTGCAAGACCTACACTGCGTCTTCTTGGGCGAGGAGGACGGTCTTCCTGCTTGCTCCGTCTACGAGGGGCGCTTCAAGGAGGCTCCGTGGTGCCTGCACTCCTCCCATGCTGCTCGTTTGGGCGCCCTCCGCTTGGGCTGCTCCTACGGGGAGCCTGGTGTGGGGAAGGAGCGTGTCACAGAAGAGGAGTTCCGCCTCCTCTGGCCCAAGATCGTGGAAGGGCTCCTTGCCATTCCTTCCATGAACCCCCACTTCACCTGGAAAAAGTTCTTCTCCCAGATGAGGAAGGTTGATCCGGACTTCCGATGGTACTTGGAGAGGAACGTCACAGGAGCTGTGCGTCTTCGCAGGAAGGCGACGGCTTGGGCTCGCTTGAGGGAGAAGTTGCTGCCATGAAGCTCTTGAAGAACCTGCTTCTCAAGTGGAGGGCCTTCTTCTCTCCTGTTCCGGACTGGTGGAGGCGCTACCGGGCCTTCCGCTCAGGGACGAACCAGTGGGAGGTCCCAGGAAAGCCTGATCGCCCGAAGGTGGTGCCCTTCCCTGTCCAGTGGATCCCTCACCGCTTGGTCCTGTCAGAAGCCGACTCGGAGGCTGCTTGGGCCCGAGGCTTCGAGTTCGAGGAAGCCATCTGTGCAGACACGGGCAAGCCCTGTGGGGTGGGCTTGGTTGTGGCCTGCCTGCGCTGTGGAGTGCCTCTCCATCCAGAAGCGGCGCACATGTTTGGCGGCTTCGACCCGCCCTACTGCAAGCGCTGCAAGTGGGTCATCCGGCTCAAGAGCTAGGGGGTGGTGGCAGTGATGCCCCCGGCAGCCGAGGTGACGGCCCGGACCCCATAGAGGGTGGTGGAGATCGACCAGACCTCGATGCAGTCCCCCACAGCAGCCGTCCCGTCCGCGAAGGTCAAGGTGGTTCCCGTAGCGGGGATCACGCTGGTGACGTCGTTCACGATGACGCCCACGAACGTGGCTGCGCCCCCGAGGACCGTGAGGGTGACGTCATTCGTCCCCGCGTCGGTCAAGAAGAACGTGAAGCGGAGCCCCGCTCCTGGGGTTGGGCTCGGCAGGTCGATGTCGAAAGCTGCGTCCTGGTCGATGTTGAAGACCCCGCCCGAGTCGGCCAAGACCAGGGCTGTCGCTCCCGTGAGGGCAGGAGCAGTAACGGTGGCGATGGTCCGGAGACCCGAGACGTTGACGTGGCCTCGAACGCTAGTAGCAGTGCCGGAGACGATGTTGATGCTTCCGGAGCTGCCCCCGGTCGCGTTGCCGGTGTTGATGTTGACACTGGCGGTGTTGCCAGCAGCGTTGTCGGTGGTGTCCAGGGCTCCGACGACGATGCTGTCTTGATCGGTCCAGGCAGCGGTGCCCGGACTGGCGGCGGACTGAAGAATGACGGCCATGGGGGCTCCCAGAGAGAGTTCTTACGGCCTGAGGTTAGCGGAGGGGGGCTCCTCGGGCCCTCTCAGGAGGGGATTCCAAGTGCTACAAGGTCTCCTTCTCCGTGCCACTTGACACGCCTTCAATGCCGAGGCATGTAGCTCGGGAGGACGAGGAGCGAGTCGATGAGGAGCACTGAAGAGAAGCTTCGGGCGAAGGTGGAGGAGCTGTACGAGGAGAACCGGCGCCTCGATGTTGAACTCTACGAGAAGGAGTTCGAGTGCGAGGACCTTCGGAGCCAGAACGAGGTCTTGGAGGACAGGGTGGCCGCCCTTGAAGAGCAGGCCGTCCAAAAGACTGCCTGCGCTGTGGGGCCGGAGGTCCTACTGGATCGAATCCGAGACTACGTGGAGTGGGTCCAGAACCCCCCGACGAGCGATCAGGTCACTTCTGGCGTGATTGCTCAGGCCCTCTTCGAGGGGATCGAGCGTGGAGTCAGGGGGGTTTGAGCTGCGCCAGTTGACACGGCCCAGGGCCCCTCATATGAGGACGTCGAGGATGAGGAGGAACAAGGGGAATGCCTGAAAGCACAGTGGTCCTGACCTACGGCCCTTCTGGGATCGGGAAAACCACAGAGCAAGGCTACAGCTTCCCGAGAGCGCTCTTCGCAGCAGCTCCGGGAGCCCTCAACTCCATCAAGTCGGTCTGCGGCTACATGCCCGCGACGACTCGGGTGGACACCATCGAGGCGGCTACCAAGCTCATTCGAGACGTGAGCGGGAAGTTCGACTGGCTGGTCATCGACGACTTCTCCTTCATGGCTGAGCAGACCTTCTCTCGCTTGGAGAAGAAGAAGTCGGGCTTCCAGCTTTGGGGGGCCCTACGGGACATCGCGCTCGACTTCCGTGACACGGCTCGCTACGCGAAGGTCTCGGTCGTGATGAACGCTTGGGAGCAGCCGCCCAAGACGAACGCTCGGGGGATTCCGATTCGGGGCGGCCCGATGCTCTCCGGCCGGCTTCCTGAGCAGATCCCGGCGATGTGTGATCTCGTCCTCCGGGCCTCCCATGACCCTCGCCGCCAGCCGTGGCCGGCCGTCTACCGCTGCTCCCTGGACCCCTCGTGGGTCATGAAGGACCGCTTCAACGTCGCGCAGCAGGCCGATCCCGCCCCGATGAACTTGGCCGAGATCCTCCGTGCAGCTGGGCTGGAGATCGTCCGGCACCCGGACCTCCCGGATCAGGAAGAAGTGGTTTCTGCCCTTGCGGACCACTTCTCGGGGATGCAGGACAACTTGGCAGCCTCGGCCAACGAGGTGTATAGCAAGCTGCTCAAGTCGGGTATGCCCGTGGCAGCAGCCCGCTGGACGCTGAGAGATGCTCTGGACCGGAGCACTATCCGATGGGCGTTGGCGACTCGCGCCCTGAGCTTCTACGACGTCAACCAGACCTCCCTGCTCTGACAGGGGAACCAACCACCCGCTCCTTCGGGGGCAACCACTGCCTGAGAGGGCAACCAAAGAGGAAGAGGATCATGTCGAACACCGACACGACCGAGGTCAACGTCCTGCGTGACTGGGACTTCGATGTCAACCTGAGCGGCCTCGTCGCTCCGACCGGGAAGGGCGGGAACATCCTGCCGACCGGGTACTACAAGATCAAGCTCGCGGACTTGTACGTCAACCCCGACCGCAACCCGAACCGGGTCGTCATCAAGTGCCAGGTCGCTGAGGGCCCCTTCGCCGGTGCCATCCGCACCACCGGCTTCAACAAGCCTCAGGGCGACGACGACAAGGTGCGCTACTACTGGCGCGGCCTCGCCGAGTCTTCCGGCTACACTCCTGCCCAGCTCGACGCTGGCTCCGTCCGGCTCGGCGTCGGTTCTTTCAAGGACCGGGTCGCTCACATCTTCTTCACTGCGAAGGACGAAGAGAACGGCGTGAAGTACGAGGACATCGACTTCCTCGCTCCGATGGAGTGGACGCAGCAGAAGCAGAGCTTCGAGATGAGCGGCGGTGCGACCCCGACGAAGGCCCCCACGGGCGGCATCGGCTCGGCCCTCGGCGAGACCCCCTCGGCGGCCATCGAGGAGTCCACCTCGGCTCTCGGCAGCAACAGCGCCGAGGCTGGCAACGCCACCAAGAAGTCGGCTCTCTTGACCCGGCTGGGCGTCAACTAGTCCCTACCAGGTGAACGCCGACCCGCCAAGGGCCCCCCTTCCCTGCCTGGCCAACAAGGCGTGACAGCTCGGAGAGACGAGCACTCTTTTCCCCCTGGAGACAGCCACGATGTTCGGACCTGACGGAAAGCCCATCAACTCCCGACAGCTCATGGGGGGCCAGCTTCTCGGTCAGCCCAAGACGCTCGATGATGTCAAGCCTTTCAGCGAGGAGACCATCGAGGCCTTCGCAGACGGGGCTCTCCAGATGCTCTCTTCAGGGATGCCTCTGGAAGTCCCCGGTGCGATGCCCATGGGCCAGATCGCCCAGTGTGCCAAGACCATGCGGGCTCAGCAGGCTCGCATCAAGGAGCTGGAAGAGGAGCTGGCCTTGCTCAAGAGTGGGGAAGAGCAGGCTGACGACACGGAGTCTTCCCAGCTCGACCTGACGGGCCTGATCCCTTCCCAGCCAGAGTAGACGTCGGGCCTGTGAGCTACGACCCCAGGACGCACGGGGCGCTCTGCTCTGAGTGCCCTCTGGAAGGCTGTAAGGTCGTTCCCCCCGAGACCTACCCGTCCGCCAAGATCGCTGTGGTGGCTGAAGCTCCGGGCGAGCAAGAGGAGAAGTACGGCCGCCCTCTCGTTGGGCCTTCCGGCAACGAGTTCATGAAGGCCGCGCGCATGGCTGGGCTCCGCAGGAACGACCTGCACTTGTCAAATGCCATTAATTGCAGACCTCCCAACAATGAGCTGAAGAAGCTGCTGATGAAGATCAGCAGGTGGAACAAGCAAGAGGCGAAGGCGGCCAAGGAGGAGGACCGTCCGGCTGAGCTGATCAAGACCCCCCTGGAGTGCTGTCGGCCCCGACTGGACAACGAGCTGACTCCCTTCAAGGACTTCATCACGCTCGGGAAGACCGGGACCACAGCGGTCAGTGGGGCACAGTCCAGCATCCTGGCGGTACGGGGCGGCCTGATGGAGCTGACTCGACTTCCTGCCGGCGTAGCCTCTCGCGCCGACCTGGGTGGTGAGTTCGACGCGGCGGAGCCGTGGGTCGAGGCCACCTACGGGGCCGGCAGCACGGAGTGGTGGAACGCCTTTGAGGAGTGGATCACGCGCACCTACACGATCCGGGTCATGCCTACCATCCACCCCGCTTTCGTCTTGAGGATGCCTCGGTGGACTCGGGCCTTCCGCAACGACGTGCTCAAGGCGGTCAAGTGGTTTCGAGGGCTCACGGAGTGGGTCCCTCCGAAAGCTGTTTACAACCCAGGACCGGACACCCTCCGGCGGTTCCTCTCGGACCCGGACCGCATCTACACCTTCGACATCGAGACGGACGGGATCGAGTGCCTCACGGCTCACATCCGGTGCATCGCCATCGGAGACGGAGATGAGGTCATGTCGGTAGGCTTCCGCTCCAACACCCGACCGAAGGACCAGGAGGGGCTCTTCCTGGACTACTACACCGGCATCGAGGCGTTCACTGTCGGAGCCCTCCTCGTCCAGTTCTTCTCGGACCCGAACATCGTCAAGGCTGGGCACAACGCGGGCTACTACGACCGCTTGGTGCTCCAGAACCAGATGGGGGTCGACCCACAGCCAGTCCTGGACACGATGCTCCTGCACCGCAACGTCGAGTCGGAGCTGCCTCACAGCCTGAGCTTCGTGGCCAGCCTCTACACGGACGCTCCGAGCTGGAAATGCGGCCGTGAAGGGAACAAGTTGGCTCTGGGGGGTGAGTCTGACGAAGAGCTTCACGAGTACTGCCTGTTCGAGGGCACTCCTGTCGTGACTGAGGAGGGGAACAAGCCCATCGAGGAGATCGTCCGCAACAGGTGGGCCGGGAAGGTCCTTTCAGCCCAAGTAGACGGTCTTCTGGAGTGGAAGCAGGTCACAGGCTGGCACTACAACAAGGACCCCGAGGTCACTTGGCTCCGGGTGAAGGTCGCAGGTCAGCGGGACGCGCACCGGGGGCTCATCTGCACGCCTGACCACCGCCTCATCGGACCTGGGGGAGAGGTGGAGGCCCAAGACCTGAAGCCCGGGGACCTGCTCTTCGACAGGGAGCACCAGCTCTCAGAGGACGAGAGGAAGGCCATCCTTGGGACTGTGCTAGGCGACAGCAGCCTGGTGCTCTCTCCTGCCTTCCGGGATCGGCCGCAAGAGGCTCGTTCTGCTGCCCTGGGCGGAGCCCACTCGCAGAAGTCAGGCTTCACGGCCTGGAAGCTCTCCGAGCTGCCGTGGCTCCTGGCACTCCCTGTGCAGCCGGGTCGTGACGTCGTGATCAACGGTCGCTCTGGGAGAGCAGGCCTGGCTGCACCCTTTCGGTCGAGGAACCTGCGGCAGCTCAAGCGCCTCTACGACCTCGTCTACCGAGACGGCAAGAAGCGTCTTCCCCTGGAGGCCCTGGACCAGTTGGGGCCGCGTGGCCTTGCGTGGCTGCTCGTCGACGATGGGTGCGTACAGAAGTACCAGCCGGACCCCCAGAACAACGGGTCGAGGGGGGGACGTCTCGTGCGGGACGAGACCCTCGTGCTCAACCTTCAAGGCTTTCCTCGGGAGGATATCGACGCGGCTGTGGGGTGGTTCCGGGAGCGCTACGGCTCGACCTGTGCCGGGGCAGACAACGTGATCCGGCTGGGGACGATCGCCTCCCGCAAGCTGGCCTTGGAAATCGCCCCCTTCGTCCCTTCGGGTGCTCGATACAAGCTCCCTCGGCTTCGAGACTACCCTCACTACGCCGAGGTGGACTACGTTCCGGTCCGTGTGGGGGCGAGAGCCTCCTGCCGAACCGTAGTCAGCGTTGAGGCCTACGTGCATGAGCCGGGGGGGTCGGACGAATCGAAGAGGACGCAGAAGTACAAGGCGCAGCGCCGCTACTGCATCGACGTGGAGGACAACCACAACTTCTTCACACCCTACGGGTGCGTCCACAACTGCGTCAAAGACGTCGCCATTACGGCCCGTGTCCTTCCTCCCCTGGTGGAGCAGGTTGCCCTTCGAGACCAGGTGGGGGTCTGGCAGTCCGACCAGAAGATGCAGCAGATCTGTGGCGACATGCACACCGTGGGGATGTACGTGGATCAGGAGAAGCGGCTGAAGGAGGAGAAGAAACTTCTCGCGGTCCGCTACAAGCTCCTGACCGACATTCGCGACTTCCTGGGGATGCCCAAGTTCAATCCGGGCTCGGTCTACCAGCTTCGCGACGTGCTCTTCGAAAAGTGGGGTCTCGACTCGCATATCGACGCGACGGACCTCAAGGAGAAGGACACGATGACCTCCTCCGGGGATCGCTCGACCGGAGACCTCATCCTTCGCACTCTCCTGACCTTGAAGACCGTCCCGAAGGACCAGAGGGAGCTGATCAAGCTCCTCCGTCGGTACCGCAAGGCGCTGAAGGTCCTTGGCACCTACGTTGTAAAGCTTCGCCCCTGGGACATGGAAGCGGACCTCGGCTGGGACGAGGACGATGATTGGGTCGATAAGGAGACCCGCGAGAAGTACGGCGAGAAGAAGCAGGGCATCGTGAACCCCTTGACAGGGAGGATGCACCCCGGCTGGTCAGCTCATATTCCTGTCACCGGCCGATTGTCCAGCTCCAAGCCCATCAATGCCATGAACTTTCCATCGGCGATGAGGGGCATGGTCACGGCAGCCCCCGGGCACGTTCTCGTCGGGGCCGACATGGACCAGCTGGAGCTGCGTATCGCTGCTGCCTTGTGGAAGGTTCGGCTGTACCTCGACGCCTTCATCGAGGGGAAGGACCCTCACTCGATGACGGCCTTCTCGTGCTTCGGTGCCGCGTTCTGCAGCGCCGCTGGCCTCTCACCCGAGCAGTTTGCACGGCCCGGGAAGCTAGTAGGCAAGTGCTTCGACAAGAACGGGGTCTTCCTCAAGGGCGCTTCCTCAGATGCGACAGAGATGAGGAACCTGGCGAAGGTCGTCCAGTACCTCAGCCAGTACATGGGCTCCGTGGAGACCGGGCACAAGGCGATGTGCTCCACTGAGATCCCAGCCAAGAGGCCTGACGGGAAGCCCCGAAACGATGGGACTACAGACCTTCCCTACGCCTTGATGCCTCTTCGGAGGTACCGAAAGATGCGGGACAACTGGCTGAAGGGGGCCCCCGAGTTCGAGTCGGGCTGGGCGAAGGAGATCCAGACCTTTCGGGCCCAGGACTTCCTTCGTGAGCCCGTGGGAGGCAGGCGGAGGGACTTCCTAGACGGGGAGGACCCCTGCCAGATCGTCAATTTTCCTGTCCAATCCAGCGCTGCTGCTCTGATGAACAAGGCTCTCATACAGCTCCACGAAGCCATCCCTCTGCATCGGTGGGGGCCTGGCACGGGGATCATCAACCAGTGCCACGACAGCATCGTCGTGGAGTGCCCAGAAGACGCAGCCCAAGAGGTCGCGGGCCTCTTGGAGGAGTGCATGAATCAGATCCACCCCAACCTCCCTGGCGTCGTCTTCAGCGCCAGTGCAGACGTGGGCCACACTTGGAAGGAGGTCTGAGTGAACAGCTACGACAGCGCCCGAGAGGCTGGAGCCACGAGAAGCCAGGCGGCTCGGGCCGAACTGAGAAACCTTGCGTCCATGTTGGACGGGGAGTTGAAAGGCCGGGACCAGCTCATGGTTCGGGCCCGCCTTGTGGCTCTTTCAGAGAGGATTTCGGGGCCCACTGAGGAGCACTTCCGAGAGAAGGATGCGGCGTGCATGGATGAGGTCGCTCGTCTCATCCGATCCTCCCTCTTGGCTTCACGAAGGGCGAATGATCATGAAGGGTTGCAGACTGCTCTGGGACTCCCGGAGAAGCGAAAGAGAGTTTGCCGGGCGTCACGGTTTCAGCTATGACAGATGGCATGGGAGCCCCGCGTCCAGCAGAGCGGCTGTCTCTTCTAGTCTTCTTCCCTCGGGGGGTCGGAGAGGAGGAGGTGGCGACTGGTCTCAAGGCCGTGAGGGCTGCGGCCAAGAACAGCCAGCTACACCTGGTGGACAGCCTCTCTTGGTACGACTCCCGATTTGCTGCCTGCGGCGACTGGGATTCTTGGGCGCTGGAGGCCGTGACGGGGCGAAGCTACCGGGACCGACAGCCCTACTTTCAGGGGTTCGTGATCCTGGCCAAGGGAAGGGTGGGCCGAGGGACGGCGAAGGTCGTGTCTTTGGCCCTAGATGTTCACAAGCCGGTCTTCTGGCTCAAGGGCCCGGACCTCAGAAAGGTCAAGGGCATGGAGCAGGAAGCAGGAGAGTGGCAGCTTGTTCCCGAGGAGGGTTCACCATGAACGACACCGACAATCATCAGACTGCCGAGGACACCACGGCCCGAACGATGGTCTTGAAGCTGATGGGCGATGCCAAGATGTCAGCAACTGAGATCAGCGAGGCTTTGGGCCAGAGGGTCTCTCGGCGGACCATCTACCGCTGGGCGAAGGGGGAGAGCGAACCCCAACAGTCCAGTGACCTCACGGAGCTGAACAAGCTCTATGCGGAGCACTGCGCCTCATGATCTACGCCGCAAGAGTCAAGTCTCCTCTCAAGGGAGGGGTGGACGTGAAGTTGGGGCCGAAGACGGTTCTCGTGGGGCCCAACGGGGCAGGGAAGACAGCCGTCCTCCAGGCTCTCAAGCTGGGAACGGCTGGCTACGTTGACGATCAGGAAGGGAGGGACGGGGTGGCGACCACGGCAGCCATCGCTCGTCTCTTTCCTGTTGGGGCTCCCCTCCAAGCCGAGGTGGAGATGTCAGACGGCGTGCTCTTCACCTGGGCCTCAAAGAAGAAGGGCAGGGGCTTCTCCAAGCCGAAGGCCACCACCAAGGAGCGGCCCTACAGGATCCACTACCCCTTCCAGTCGATCAGGGCGCTCTTGTCCGGTGACGACAAGAAGATCCGGGCGTGGTTGGAGAAGAAGGTGGGCTCCTCTCTCTCCCAGAAGGACCTCGTCGAGCTTCTTCCTCCCCTGCTACAAGAGGACGCGAAGGAAGTCCTCCGAGAGTTCTCCGAGCGCGCTCCGGTAGAGCTGGCAGCAGCCCTCAAGGGCTCTGCCCGAAACCTTCGGGCAGGGGCGACTCGGAAGGAGAAGACCATCGACAGGCTGGTTGAGGGAGTCCCTCTGCCCCTCTCAGCCAAGGAGGTGGAGGAACTGCAGGAGAGAGGCGAGGTCCTCTGGAGCCAGGCTCACGCGCCGAACATCATGTCGTCTGCTGAACACCAGCAGCTTCGAGAGAAGATCGTGAGTCTCGCAGGCGTCTTGGAGCAAGTGGAGGACCAGATCACGGAGCTGCCTGAAGCAGAGCCCGGAGAGGCCGAGACTGCAGACATTGCTGTCAAGGCTCACGCCCTGACAAGGGCGCATCTTGTCCAGCTCGGCCATGATGTCTGTTACGTCTGTCTGAGGAAGGGCGCAGAGATCCAGAGAGCCTTCGACCGATGGGCCGGGGTTCTCTCCAAGCTCGGCCACACCTCGTCACGCCAGAGGCTTCAAGCTCAGTACAGCCGGGGGAGGGCTGAGATCGAGCAGCTGGCAGAGGCTTACAGGAAGGCACAGGTCGCGGACGTTGGCCCCGTCATGGAAGAACATTCGACTGTCAAGGCTCGGCTCGCCACGCACGACGCCAACAAGAGGGTCTGGAGTCAAGCGGAGGCCCTCCGCAAGGAGGTCGCCAGCGATCGCGCTGTGGCAGACCTCCACGCTGCTTTGGGTCGGACGTGGGAGTCTGAGGGGAAGGAGCTTCTCCTTCAGCGCAAGGAGGCTTTCGAGGCTGGAGTCACCGACTTCCTTCCGGGAGGAGAAGTCTTCTCTGTGGACCTTGAAGCGGGCCGCGTGGGCCTGGAGAGGGATGGCAGGATCCACACTTCTCTCTCGGGAGCAGAGACGGCACGGGTCCTCCTAGCTGTCCTCTCGTTCGAGAGTGACCTTTCGGACGGTAGCACTCCGTCCATTCTGGAGCCGGAAGACAGGGGCTGGGACCCGGATACCCTAGCTGACGTGATGACTGCCCTTACCGGAGCCCCGGATCAGGTGATCCTGATGAGCACGGTGGTCCCTTCCAGGACCCCTGAGGGCTGGAGCATCATCGAGGTCTGAATCCGATGTCTGTCTCTTTCCTTCCCGGAATCGGCTTCACGCTGACCCTGCCCGACGCGACGACGATCGTTCCGGTGGACGACATCGCCTATGGGGCGGGGGCTCAAGGAGCACCAGACAACTGCCGAACCTTGGTCGTCTACAACATGGACGCCAACAGTCGCGTCCTGCTCAAGTTCTGGCGAACGGAGGAGGTCAACCCTGCCGAGATGGTGCTGGCGAACTGCATGGTGCTCCCGACGTCGTCCAGCATCACCTACGAGGTGGGGTACTTGGGCGACCGGCCGTCTCTCTCTCAAGCAGGGGAGGCAAACCTTTACCTCTTGGCAGAGGCAGGAGTCAACCTGCAGGTGAACATCACCTACTTGCAGGGCCGAGGCTCGAACCTCTTCTAGGTCAGACCCACCAGCAGACGAAGCCGTGAAGGTCTGACTTCTTGCGGGTGTAACTCTTCACGCTATTCGAAGTGTTCCCTTCGATGGTGGTGATGGTGCCGTCGCCGTTGTCGCAGATGACTAGGCCTGCATGCCCTGCCTTCGCCGTCTGCGAGGGGTCCGAGCTGGAGCCGCCCCTAGCCATGGTGAAGACAGCCCCTGCAGGAGCCACCTCGGTCTCCTCGGCCCACTTCCCTTCGTCCTGACCCCAGGCCTCGTACTGGGCGGCTCCCCCGAAGAACTTCTTCATCGGAGTGGCGAGCCAGTTCATGCTCTTGGACTCGGAGCCTTTGCCCAAGCCGATGCCGATCCAGGAGCTGCAAGCCATCCCACACCACGCGTAGTGGCTGTTGGCCTGGATGCCCCAGTACTCGTTGTAGCCATCGACCAGATGAGCGATCTCGTCGCTGAAGTTGGAGCTGCCTGCCTCGCTCTTGCCGAGGTCAGCGACGGCTGACATGAGGACTGACTCTCGACGTCCGATGTCTGGGGGGATGAGGGCGATGAGCTTGTCCTTCTCCGACTGCGGCTTCTCCGTCTGGATGTCGTCGCTTCCCTCTCCCTCCCCGTTGAGGGCTGCCCAGGTGTTCTTGCCGACGACGCCGTCTGGAGTCAGGTTCCGGGAGGCTTGGAACTGCTTGACAGCAGTCTTCGTGCCCTTGCCGAAGATGCCGTCGATATCGCAGGAGTGTCCATGTCGGACCAGGCGCTGCTGCAGGTAGGTGACATCGACTCCCTTGCTGCCCCTCTTCAGGACGGGGCTGCTCACCCCTCAGCCTTCTCGGCCAGGCGTTCCCGAACTCGGGCTGCTCGTCGGCGCCGGCGCTCTGCCACCTTGTGCCGTCCCTTCTCCTCGGCTTCCGCTGCACGGGTCTCGATCTTGTCAGGGTCGCGCTTGAGGTGAGGGAGCACCTTCTCCAGGGCCAAGGAGATGGCCGGGCCATCTGCGATTTCGAGGGCGGAAGCGAGGGGCTCCTGGAGGAAGAGCCTCCAAGCCAACACGCCGTCGAGGATCTGGACGAGCAGGTCCTGGGCTTCGTCCTCGCTCAGGCCATCGGCTTGCAGCTCGTGGATGGCTTCGTGAGCCGCTTCGAGTGCGACCTCCTTGGCTTCTTCGCTCAGCTCTGAGGGGTCTTCGGCGAGGAGCATGGAGTCACCTTGTGGGGAAGTATGCCAAAAGGCTAACTCGATTCTTCCAACTTCAAAGTGTGAAACCCGGCTGCCCGAAGCCCCTCTCGCAGTTTGGTCCTGGAGCCGTTCTCCAAGTTCCGGATGAGTGAGGGGTCGTCCCCCTCCCACTCGTCGCTGCCTGGCAGTCTCGTGCCGAAGAGACGGCGTACCAGAGCTAGAGTTCTCACGGAGGCGTCAGCAGCCTCTTGACATGCAAGGCGGGGGGCCACGGGGAGGGGCGCTTCCTGTGTGCTCACTGGGACAGCTCCTTGAGGCGGCGAGCCATGACTTCGATCGCCTCTGCGTTGTTGGTGGTCCCCCGGGTGATCGCGTCGATGTCGGCCTTGATCTGCTTCTGCACCTCTTCAATGCGAGTCATCTGAGCAGTCATGAGGCGGCGTTGAACTTCAATTTCTGGGTCGAGCAGCTTGGAGTGTAGCTCGGAGGAGAGCCTCACAATGTCAGCTAGATTGGCAATCTGCTTCTGGGCCCCAACCAGGCCTTCCGAGCCTGCCCCTTTGCTTGGAGCTTTCGCCCCGAGCTTGAGGAAAGCGAGGATGGTCCCTCCGGCACCTGTGACAAGAGCGCCGGCCGCAGCCAGCACGGCATAGACTGTTTCGATGGTGCCGGGATGGGCAGCGATCTCGGTCGGGTCCATTCGGGGAGGTCCCTCTACAACTCTTCAAAGTAGTCCTACTGCAGCCCTCGGCCGGTGGGGGAGGACCATCGGAGTGCTACTCCTCCAGGATCGCGTCCAGGTACTCTTCCAGCCGGTCATGGAGAGCCTGCCTGAAAGCTTCTTTTTGGGGAGGGTTGAGGCTCCTGGCTTCTGTCACGACGTCGAAGGGGAACTTTAGCCGGACAAAGACGGAGCCGCTTCGGCTGTAGCCGTCGATCCCCACGTCAACTTCGGCCAGCTCCTTGCCGTAGTAGGCATCTGTGATGTCCTCAACAGTCTCTCGGACTGCTGAGTAGAACCCAGCTGCGTAGCGGAAGATCTGCTCCCAGTTCCCCGTTCGGGCGGGTCTTGGCCCTCCGTCACTTTGTGGAGGGGACGCCTCGCGCGCCGTTTGGCAAGCAGAAGCTGCGGCTTCAATGCCTGGGTGTTTCTCTTCCAAACGGCGAAGAATCTTCTTCGCAACCTCCCGTTCTCCCCCATCACCGCCCTCTGCAAGCGCCTTCACCTTCAAGTACCGCAGCAGCAGCTTCTCGTTCACAGAAAGGCACCTTCAGTGATTGTCATTTGGCGCTCTCGTGTGGTATCACAAGGGGGCTTCGAGGGCATGGTGAGGCCCACGCAGAGCGGGAGTTGAGGGTGTTGTGCAGGTACAAGAAGGCGAGGGCTCTTGGCAAGGATTTCTTTCAGAGGGCGGTCGAAGAGGACCAAGAACTTTTGGGGGCTCTAGGCCTCGGTCTTCTCTCTGTTGACAACGGGTTGAGAGTCATCTTGAAGGACTCCATTCGGGGGGAGCGGGTCAACCCCTGGGATGTGATCGAAGTGAGCCCAAG
This sequence comes from Candidatus Pacearchaeota archaeon, assembly GCA_002690445.1. The sequence goes on along the minus strand of NZER01000242.1, from coordinate 31,219 downwards.
GCTTTGGGGTTGGCTCCGGCCGCTCCTATTGGAGCTGATGAAACTCCGTGCGGCTCAGGGCCTCAACAGCGCGAAGATCAACGGTGTGGAGGTCAACGGGGCCGCGCCCAGGGAGACGCTCGCACGGCCTTGATGTCCTGAGAGAACAGGTCCTGAACACCTGCGACGTACTCGTTGATGGCCGCCAAGTCGGCTCCCACAGTTCGCTGGATGTCAAAAGCAGAGTACCCATAGGGGCCGGCCAGTTCGACGGCGTTGTAGGGGAGGTAGCTCTCCGCTTCCTCCACCGCGTCTTCGAGCTTCCTTGCCCGGACTAGATACCCGTCAGCTTGCAGGGAGGCTGAGATGCTGTTCGACCCGGCCCAGACATCCGCGAAGTAGAGGAGCAAGACGACGCGCTGTGTTCCTCTCGCTTGGTCGAGGTGGTCGAGGAGAGAGGGCAGCCTTCGGGCGACCTCCACCTTCTCTTCGGAAGGAGTCCACTCTTCTGCTGCCTTTCTTCTCACTGCTGGGTGTTCCGTCAGCTCCTTCTCCGAGCCGGCTACTCCCACAGTGATCGGCACTTCCTTGAAGTAAGCGTCGGACCTCAGAGCCTTCTTCGCCTGGGCGAGGGCAAGAAGGGACAGCTCCTTCCAGCGGGAGACCCGCAGCCTCGGCAAGGACACAGCGCCCCTGCTGACCATCTCGTAGAGGAAAAGTTCGGTCTGCTGGAACAGATCTTCCTTGTCAAAGGAGGGTGGAGCTGCTTGGATCTTCCGCCGCAGCCAAGCCATGTCTCCCCGAGAGCTGATGAAAGCTGTCAGGGTGATCTTCGGGTCGTCCCCCGGTGGGTTTCGGCGGGTCTTGCGTCGCATGGCTTCAGAGTAGCTCGTGGCACTCGAAGGGTCAGGATCTCACGGCCCTACGGGGTGCCACAGGGTACGGTGGCTTCTCGGAGAGCCTTCCATGTCTGTCTACAAAGTCAAGATCAACCCGCCGGACCACCCGCTCCGCCGTCTGAAACCTCTGGACGAGAGCCGGTGGGAAGGCTACCAGAAGAAGCACCCCAAGCGTGGCTGGGGCCGTCAGGCCGAGCGCCAGGTCCGAGTGGACGCTGCTCCTGGCTTCCGGATCGTTCCTCAGGTCCAGCGGGGGTCCGGCCAAGTCCGGTACCACGTCTATCAAGGCTCAGAGGACACTGGGCGCTACGCGCTGGACCACAACAAGGCGATGATCATCAGCCACCGGCTGTGGAAGCGGAGCAAGAAGGCCAAGAAGAACCCCCGGTCTGCCCGGAGGAACCCGACCTGGCGCTTCGTCATGCTGCTGAACGATGGGATGGGGACCCGAGTCCCTATGACCGTCAGGGCTGCCTCCCGGGAAGAGGCTTCGACGGAGGCCCAGAACAGGATCTGGGCTCGCTACAGGGCCTGGTCCGTTCCTGTCGAAGAAGAAGAAGTCGTTCAGAAGAACCCCTCCGAGAAGGCGAGTGCCTACCGTGCCTACTACGCCCAGCAGAGGGCGAAGGGCCGCTCCCCAAAGCAGGCTCGGGCTGATTGGGCCCAGAAGAAGGCTCACGTCAAGAAGAGGGCTCAGATCGCCAAGGGAGTCGTGGGCGTGGCCCTGATGGACATCTACAAGCTTGCTGACAAGCTCTTCCCGTCCACGACCGACAGCTTGGGGCACACCTACCCCGGCAGCGAGTTCATCCACTCCAGCGGCATGTTCGACTGGGACGACGATCGCAAGATCATCAAGGCGGAGCTGTACCGCAGCCGTGACACCCGCACCAAGAAGGGCTGGTCAGAGTGGGGGGTGGATACGCCAGAGTTCATCAAGGGGCTCCGCAAGATCCAAAAGAGGTACAAGCCTCACGGGTTGAAGATGACGGTGGCCGTGAAGAACCCCTGGGGTGGGCGGTGAGCGGGAAGGTCGACCCTCAGAACTTGTAGACCCAGAAGGTGTGGGCGTTGCCCAGCAGCTCGTCGGCCACCTCGAACCGCTCCTTGTCGAAGCGATGAAGTGGGTAGGTCGTGATCAGGGTCTGGCCGGGGAGGTAGGCTTGAGGCAAGGTCACTGCCGTGATTTGGTGGGCGAAGACCACGTCGATCCTCTCCATCAGCCAGAACCTCGCGTCGGCGTGGTGAAGCTCGACATTCTCCAGGCCTTCTGCCGTGGCTGCATGAAGGACGTGCTGGACTCGGGAGCTGTGGTGCTCCACGCCTACGACAGTCACTCCAGGCCAAGCTCGGGCAAATGCCAGCACCACGCGCCCGTCCCCGATCCCCAGGTCCAAGACTTTCCTGGGCTTCAGGCCTTCGATGTAGAGAATGAGCTGGTCGATCTCCCCCGGAGAGGTGAAGTCTCCCGTGGGCATCTCTTCGTCCCAGAAGTCCAGTCGAGGGTCTCCGCTCATGGGCAAGAAGCCTATTCCTGTCGCTCACACCTGTCCTGACATCGACAAGCTGGCCCGGCTCCTCCGCCGCCACATCTGCCCGGCCGAGGACCGGAAGGAAGCCTTGGCTCTCCTGGAGGAGCTTCGTGAGGCCAACTCTCACCTCAGAGACAATGCTGCCTATTGGCAGCAAGAGGCTGAGAGGCGGAGCAAGGAGCTTTGGGCTGCCCTGGGGGGGTAGCCTCGCCCTCGCGCGTCCGCGCAGATGCTCGCGCGATGCGCGCGGGGCCGGAAACGCTTGGAAACGGGCAAAAACCAGTGATTTCAGCCGCTTACATGAAGGTAATGGAAAGGAGGTGATTTCCATTATCTTTCCGTTATCCCAAGAGGGGCTCAACCTCACCCCCGTTTCCGTTAAACTGCTCCCGTGCCCCGCCCGACGCCCCCGCCGCATCCGATCTCGGGGTTCTTCACGCTCCTCCGCGAGGAGCAGGGCATCCAAGTCGGGGCCTCTACAGAGAAGAAGTACCTCATGACCATCCGCGCGATGGAGAGGTCCAAGAAGGCTCCGGTGGACTGGCTCTCCTCGCGCTCGAAGGAGCTGCAGTGCAAGAAGACGAGGGCTGCTCGAACGACCATCGGGGTCCTGCGAAGCGCGGTCACCTACTACCTCCGCTGGCAGCACCACGAGCACACGGGAGAGCTGCTGACCTACGAGGAGGCGGTGGCCGAGTTCGCGGGGAAGAAGCTCACCTCTGCAGCCCACGGGAAGAAGGGGGAGAGCCGGGCCGCCCTCACGGCTGCCCAGTACACCCTCTACATCCAGACGGTCTGGGACCTCCCCACGCACCCCCAGATCCGGGCAGTGCTGCTCCTCCTGCCCCTCACGGGGCTCCGGATTTCTGAGGCGTGCGGCGTGAAGAGAGAGGATGTCGTTGTCTCGATGGGCACTTGGACTCTCGACGTAGTCGGCAAGGGGGACAAGCGTCGGCTCGTGCCCCTCTCAGAAGACGCCATCGACCTGCTCAGGCCCTTCTACGAGGAAGCCGAAGCCGACGGCTACTTGTTCCCCAACCCCTGCTTGGGCCTCCCCGGCAGCACCCGACCTGACCTCTCCCCTGCACAGGTGAGAGCCGTCGTCAGGGGTGAGATCCAGACCGTAGAGGGCCTGGAGGAAGTCATCCCGCATCGACTTCGTCACCAGTTCGCGACGATGACGGTCAAGGAGAACATCAACGTCTTCACAGCGATGGCCGTCCTGGGGCACTCAGATCTGGCAACCATGCAGCGCTACGCCCACCCAGATGAGGAGATGAAGCGAGAGGTCGTCAACGTGGTCAGCGAAGCCCTGGACAACTTGGGTGCGAGGAAGGAGACTGCGGCTGACCGCCGCCGCAGGCAGCTGGACGCCAAGAAGGGGTGAGGGGGGTCCAAAAGGAGGGGCCATAAGGGGTGAGGGGGGATGAGGAGAGTGTTCCTGGGAGTGAGTAGGTTGACGGCATTCCGCTGCCTTGCTACGACAGATGGCACACCCCGTGATGGTGCCTCTTGCCTCAACCCCCTTGGGAACACTCCCGTGCTCGTCTCTGCGATGTGAAGACAGCGGCCAAGCTGCTGTGCGTCTCCCCCGAGACCCTGAAGACCTGGTATCGACAAGGAAAGGTCCCCTACCTGAAGGTCGGGAGGCGAGTCCTTTTTCGAGAGGAGTCTCTTGTCTCCTGGGCAGAAGAGAAGGAGCAGGGAGCCAGGCCGCAGGAGCACCCTGCCACAGTTCTCATGTGCGGCGGGTGTGGAAGCCCCCTGGTTGATGCACCCAACGGTATGTGGGCCGGCGGCTACGAGATCAAGTGCTTCTCCTGCGGCGCTCGGGGCAAGTTGAAGGGGACCTGGATCTTGAGCAAGGCCGGCCTCTACGAGAGGCAGCTTGCAGTCAGAGCCCAAGACCTCTGTGACGCACACCGAGAAAGAACTTCTGAGGAGGAAGAGTGATGAACCGACCTGTCCCGACCTGCATCCCCGAGGGGCTCACCCTTCAGGACCTTTGCCCGCTGCTGGGTCAGCCCGGCGTCTATGCGGGAGTGGTGAAGGTCACCCCTGCTTTGGCTGCTACGTGGGCTCAGGACCCCAACCGCCCCCCGAACCGCACGATCAGCACGAACAGGGTCAGGGTCATTCGGGGTTGGATGCGGCGGGGAGAGTTCGTGACGACCCATCAGGGCTATGGCTTTGATGAAGAAGGACGCGCCTTCGACGGGCTGCACCGGATGACTGCCCAGGCTGAAGAGGGAGTGACCCTCAAGATCCTGGTCACGGCAGGACTTCCCTACAAGGAGGTGATGCCCGCGACTGACGAGGTGAGGAAGCGCAACCTCGGGCAGAACTTGGCCATCAGGGGTGAGCGGAACGCGAAGGTCTTGGCTACGGCCGTGAGATGGACATACTTGGCTCTCTTGGGCCCCGCTGCTGTCCGCGCTGAAGGGAGTCCCAGCCAGTACGAGGGGTTCCAGCTCTTGAAGGTCTTCCCCACCCTCCGAGATGTGGTGAACCGTTGCTGTGCCGATCGGGCCCTGCGAGATGTCACGGGAAGTCTTGGCGTCGTGTCTGCTCTCTTCTTCCTGTTCCTTCTGACCGATCCGTCCAAGGGGCAGCTGTTCATGGACGCAGTCAGCTCAGGGGCTGGGATGGGGATGAACGACTCCAGGCTTCGGCTCAGGAACAAGCTGACGAAGCACCGCCACTTCAAGAGTGTTCGGGAGGGCCGCTTGACTCAGGTTCAGACCTACAACTACATGGTCCTCGCCTGGAACGCCTTCCACGAGGGCCGAACTCTCCGCAAGATCCAAGCCCCCAAGGGGGGAAACGTCCCCGAGATCAGGAGGCTGGACAGGAAGGGACTCCTCAAGCTTTACGAGGTGGGATAGTCTTCGGGGGAGGAGGAAACTGTGGCTAAGTGCAAGGAATCCCGGCGTGAACTCTTGGAAGAGTTCTGCGGCCCGCTTCCCTTTCCTGTCTTTGGCCTCTTGAGCTTGATCACAGCAGGTGTGTCCCTCTTCCGGCTTGTCTCTCCGGGGGTGGCCGGGAAGTGCATCGCACGGGTCACGGAGGACCACGTGGCGACCTTGGTCGAAGAGGTCAAGGCACACGAGATCACGCGAGGCAAGGCAGAGGCAGCTGCTTGCCTGTGGGGGATTGCTGTGGCTCCTTCGGAGGAGGTTCGGGAGTGGCTTGACAGCCTCTTGTGGCGTTTCGACTTGAGGTTCGGGGATTCGGGCCTTCCCCCTGCCAAGGAATCGAAGGCCTTGAACCTTCTGAGTGTTCTGTCCGATCTACGCGAGCGAGAGGGGAGGGCTGTGGGGGATCTGGAGAAGGCTCGCATCCACAAGCTGCGCCAGGCGGGGTGGAAGGAACTGGCCTCCTTGCTTCCCCAGCACCCCGAGTAGCACTTGGGCTCAGAGCGCCCCCCTTACTCTTGCTTCCGACTGGGCTACTCTGGACGCTCAGAAGGAGCTTCCCCTGCCTACCCCCTTCGAGCCCTATTGCTACTCGGCCAAGGCAACGGAAGAAGCCTACGACGGGGACTCAGTGAAGCTCCTCGTGGACCTGGGCTTCAACCGTGCCTTGGACTACCCCAAGCCCTCAGCTTTTCGTGTCAATGGCATCGACACGCCCGAAGTGCGTCCCACCCGCCGCTCGATTCCAGACGATGCTCTACGGGCTCTGCACAAGAAGGCAGGGCTGATCGTCCGTGACTGGCTTCGAGCCCGCCTCACTGACGTGGACCTCCTGATCAAGACTCACAAGGTCAAGAGCAGCGAGAAGTATGGGCGCTACCTGGCAGCTCTCTACATCGACGGGGTCTCACTAGGCGACCAGATGATCGAGATGGGCTACGCCAACTCCTACGACGGGGGCGCCAAGCCCGAGTGGACCGAGGCGATGCTTCAGGCCATCGTGGACTCAGTGGGATAAGAAAAGAGAATACGGGCCCTATTGGGCCTGAATGTTCTGGTTTTGGGGGAGAAGGCCCCATTTCTGGCTTGACGGGGGGCGGAAATCAGGAATAAGGGGTTTATGCCAGTTGGCACTCACCCCATGCCTGAGAGGCTGCCATGTCAGCTCTGCCTACTCGACGCCTGCCCACCAACAAGAGAGGAGAGAGAGGTCGTGTCATCGTCGTCCTCAACCACAAGGGGGGGTCCTGCAAGACCACCTCCTGCTACATGATCGGCTGTGAGTCGGCCAAGGCCGGGAACCGCAACCTCTTCGTCGATGCCGACACCCAGATGAACCTCTCGGGCCTCTTGAGGCACAACTCTGCTCGCTTCTCCGGCAACATCGCGGGTGCTTTGGAGGAGAGCGCTCTTGACCCCTGGAATCCCGAGACGATCAAGCGGCAGATCACCTGGTTCAAGTTCAAGCACTTCGGGCCGAAGCTCTATCTCGTTCCGGGCTATTACAAGCTGGACGACACGATGGCTCAGCTGGAGCGAGCAGCGCGGTACAGTGGTCCCGAAGTGTCTCTGCGGCTGAAGCAGGCCTTCGACGTCCTTCGGCCCTACTTCAACTTCATCTTCGTCGACACCTCGCCTGCCATCGCCTCCATGCCAGGCTCCCTCGCCCTGAACGCGGCGGACCACCTGCTGATCCCTGTCGATGGGCTTCGTGCCGTGGAGGGAGCGGTTCAGGTTCTCAAGCGTGTGAGGGACAACCACGGGTTCCGGGTGGCCCACGGCCTCGGCCCCCTGGACGTGACCCTCTACTCCTCTCGGTTGGAGAAGAATCGGCTGGCTATCCCCTACGGGCCGGAAGGCGTCAGGAACGCCGACTGGTACCCCCTGTTGTGCCAGGTCTTCCCCGGTCACTTCCTCCGTCCGGTCATCTACCAGTCGGGGACGGTGCCTCGCGCTGACACGGACCGGATGGTCTACCAGGGGATGCTCACGAAGACCAGAAACGAGTACAGGACTCTCCACGCCGCCTTCATGGACCGCATCTCCCATCCGGCCACGCCGCTCTCCACCCTGCTTTTCGAGGGCAAGGTGGATTTGGATGCTCTCGGGTCGAAGGTCTCCTCTCTGGTGACGAAGGAGGATCGGGGTGTGACTCAAGGCCAGGCCCTCTTGGCCAAGACGCGGGCAATCTTGGGGGCAGCATCATGAAGACCGGCCCCCCAAGCAACCCGCGAAGGGAGGTAGAGCTGCTGGTGTGGGCCCTGGCACCGCTGGCCCTCTCCTATGTCAGTGAAGCGCCTGAGCTAAGGGGAGCGACGACGGTGCTATTGGACCTGGAACCCCGCTGCCGCGATCCAGAGAAGGTGGCCAAGGCCTGCAGGGGGCTGCGAGAGGCCATGGTCAAAAGCGGCATCCACTTGAGGCCGGACCTCCTCGACCACCGCACCGCCGTGGAGACGATGCGAGAGGCCATGGGAAGCAGCGCCGACGCCGAGCAGACCGTTCGGGAGATTAGGGCGCTCCTGGATCGACGTCCTCCGCCCTCTCCTGTCAGGGGAGAAAAGAGGGCTCCGCCCTCTACGCCCACCCGAGTCCCTTCCTCTACGCCCCTCCTGTTCCAGCTCTCCTCGCCTCTCTCCACGAACGGCAGGTACACTTCGTTGCTGGACGTCTCAAGGGCCTGTCGATTGCTGGGAATCGTGAGATCCTGTGTCTACTTGGAGCGCTACGGCGAAGATCCTCGTTTGGTGAAGAACCTCTACGGCGTCGCCGCTGTGGGGCGCGAGTGGCGCAAGCTCCCTACCCCGGAAGCGGGAACCAAGTTCGAGGCGCTAGTCAACTTGTCCTATGACGAGGACGGAGACCAGATTCCAGGCACTACGCCCTGACTCAGTCCCCACCTGACTTGTCTTCCAGCGCGGGGACCCCCTCCCCTCCCAGCAGGCGGTAGCTCATCTCGCTCACCACCTGAGTGAGCTGCGTCAGCTCGGGGTTTCGGGCAGCGGCCTCCAGAGCCCGGACGATGACCTCGGCCTTCGCCACCTCGATCCGCTCGTCCTCCTGATCGAGCTTTCGCCTCTCCAGCTCCGCCTCCAGCATCAGCCGGTTCTGGTCCATCGACTGCCCATGAGCTTGCTGCTCGAACTTCAGCCCATGCTCTCGGTCTGTCTCTTCTCGCCGCCGAACTTCAGCCTTCCGGGCCTCCATGATCTCTCGAAGCCGCTTGGCGGCCTCCATCCGGTCTGGCATCGCCACGCGCCCACCTTGGGGGTTCATCCCGTTGGTGAGCTGGGTGAGCATCTGGATTTCGGCCTGCTCTTCCCGAGTGAAGTCGCTCATGCAAGCCCTCTACGTGCCGGTTGACATCGGATGTAGCACGGAAAGCGAGGTTCTTACAGGGTCCGAGGCCTTCCCCTGAGCTACTGTCGGCCGATGTTCTGGGTCTTCCTCTCCCTCGTCTTGGCTCAGGACCCCGCGCCTGAAGCCCCTGTCGAACCTGAAGCTGTCGAGGAGGTCGAAGGGGAAGCTCCGGTCGAGGAAGCCCCTGCGGAGGAGGCTCCTGCCGAAGAGCAGCCCGAAGAGGAGCAGCCGGGAGAGGAGAGCGAGGAAGCTCCCGACGCCGAGCCGCCAGCCCCTTCCGAGATCGAGCCCGAAGACCTCCAGGAAGCCGTGGGGACCTTCCAGCTCCTCGTAGAGGCAGTCCAGACAGGCAACTGGGCAGCCGCTGGAGCCCTGGCTTTGACCCTGCTGATCTTCGCGATCCGCCGGTTCCTCTGGGACGGCGTGCCGAAGAAGCACCTCCCCTACGCGGTCATCGCTGTGGCTGTCGTGGGCGAGCTGGCGGCGGCCCTCTACCTCGGAGCAGACCTCCTCAACGCTGGCCTCAGCGGCCTGGCGATGGGCATGGCCGCGATTGGCGGCTGGGAGGTCTTCAAGAAACACTTGAAGAAGTCCCTCAAGCCCCCGTCAGAGGCTCCTCCCATCGAAGGCGAAGAGAGCAGCGATGCCTGAAACGGCCCAAGGCGGTTTCTACATCCCCAAGTGGGTCTGGAACATCCTTCAGGGCCTCTTGGCCACGGGCCTGATCGCCCTATCTGCCCGGATGGCCCTGATCTGGTCCGACCACGAGAGACTGGAAGCTCTTGAGAGCCGAGTCGTGGCCATCGAAGAGGCTCGGGGGAAGGAAGCCTTGGAGGGCCAGGCCAAGCTGATCAAGATGCAGGCAACCCTGGACCGACTGGTCTCGGACTTCGACGAAGAGAAGGAGGAGAACAAGACCTTCCGGCGTCAAGTCCTTGAGTCGGTCGCCAACTGATGCTCCTCTTCCTCTGGGCTCTTGCTGTGGCCGAAGACGAGAACGCTGTGCTCACGAGAGAGCAGTACGAGCAGCAGTACGAGACCCAGGAGCAGGTCGCTGAGCAGATCGACTTCCTCGTCGCGATGGCAGCTGAGGAGGCTCGGCTGGAGCAAGCCTTCCTCGCGTTCCTCGCCGACTTGACTCGGCTGAAGAACGGAGAGGCCCCTGCTGGGTGGGAGCAACCGCCTATCGAGTGGTACGAGACGTCCGGGGCTCCTGAGAGCTTCATCCCTGGCGTAGAGGTCGAGGGGGAGGTTCTCACCTGCTACGCCTCTGACCGAAGGGCCTTGGAGGAGCTGGGGCTCTTGGAAGGGATGCCCCCCATCTCGGCTTACGTGGGGCTGTACCCAAGCGGGTGCTCCTTCCTGGAAGTGATGCTACAGGAGGTCGGGAAGGAGTAGGAGTATGCCAGTCGTCAAGATCGTCTCGGGTGGGCAGACCGGAGCTGATCAAGGAGGACTGGCAGCCGGGTTGACCCTGGGCATTGCTACAGGGGGTTGGGCTCCTCGGGGGTGGAGGACGGAGCGGGGGCCAATGGAGTCCGAGCTTCGAGCACTCGGACTCAAGGAGCACCCAGCCCGAGGCTACCCTCCGAGGACGAGAGCGAACATCGTTGGCTCGAACGGCACTTTGCTCATCGGCAACACAGCCAGTCCAGGAAGCCGCTTGACCCTCCGCGCAGCCGCGAGCCTCGGGAAGCCCACGTTCACCCTCCTCGCGACGTACTTCCCGAGAGACCTGTCCTCCCACGTCCCTGCCTTTCAAGGCTGGCTCAAGCACTACGACGTCCGAGTGTTGAACGTCGCAGGGAACAGGGAGTCCGTAGCACCCGGGATCGCCAAGGCGACCCACGACTTCCTGGTCGAAGCCCTCGGGTAGGACTACCTTGGAGCTTGGAGAAACGACCCATGCCCATCTACCTCAAGGAAGCTCTCGCCCGCCGCAACATGGCCTGGCCGAAGGTCGTGGACGGCATCCCCTTCGACGACATGGAGGAGCTGGTCGCTTACCAGCAGGCGATGGGCCGGATGCCTGCCAGCGAGAAGCCTCGGAGGTCTCGGAAGCCCCGAAAGGCGCAGGAAGCAGCCAAGAAGAAGAAGGGCCGCCGCTACACCGACTCCTACGCGAAGATCGCGAAGTCCATCGGCGGGTGGAAGGTGATGGTCCAGATCTGCCCGCACATCAATGACTTCGAGAAGGAGAAGTACAAGCAGGCCTTCCTGTCCGTGGGGCTGACTGAGCCTCGGGCTGCCGCTGTGATCGCGGCGATGAAGGCGGAGGGCGTGCTGGTCCACGGTTCTGGCTCCCTCTACTCGAAGGGCCCAGCAGCTCAGCAGAGGGCTCGCCACATCCTCCTGCAGGCGGGCGGGATCTCCTGTCTCGCTGCTCGCAACCCCTGGTGGTAGCCTCGGGTTCGGGTGTAGCACTTGGAGATGAGCGGAGGGGGCCCAAGGACTCGGGACCTGTGCTACTTCTTCATCTGGACGCCAGGCATCAGTCAGCAGTCTCACCTGGGTCCAATCCCTACTCCTTAGGACTGCAACCGGAGTTCCCACATGGCTACCGCCGCCGTCTCCTCGGCCTTCATCATCACCGTCACCGGCGACACGTCGGCCGGGTCCACCTTCACCGCCCCCCGCGCCTTCACGGTCGTGGCGGTGACGGCGCAGAACACGGCGGCTGCCGCGTCGACGCTGACCATCACCAACGCCGGGACCGCCTTCACGGGCACGACCGCCGCTCCTCCCGTGGCCGGCGCCGCCGTCATCGAGGCCCAGGCGGACTCCCAGGGCATGTCCAACGTCAACATCATCGCGGCCAACGCCAACGTCGCGCTCGGGGCTGCCGTGGTCGTCACCGCCGGTGATGCCACCGTCACGCCCGTGATGCTGCACTGCGTCGCCAACGGTCTCGGCGAGGCCATCGCCGTCACCTGATCCCCCTACTGACCGAGGAGGTTCTGCATGGCTGGCGTGATGAACGATCTCCATGCCTTCCGCTTCAACCTGGATGGCACGGCTGGCCCATTCGACTTCGTGTGTACGCGGGGTTGGCTGGTGCTCGACGTGATCGGTGCTACCAACGTGACGGTAGGGGCTGCGACAGCGACGCTGCAGCGCTCCACCGCAGCGACGCCGCTCGTCTTCAGCAACGCCTGTGAGGTCCTGGCTGTCGACACCATCAGCGACATCGAGTACACCGGCGAGCTGGTCGCAGCTCAGCGTCAGTACGCGACCGGGGACACGATGCGTATGGTCGTGGACAACGCCCCCCAGGCTGACGTGATCGTTGAGGTCCTGCCCACCACCTGGATCGCGGGGTAGCTCATGGCCATCCAGTCCGTCAACAACGTGATCGCTGTCCGGGCCGTCGGCACGGGCGACGACCAGACCTACACCATCAACCGAGCCGGCATCGTCTACGACTTGGTGGTCATTGCCACCAACGGCCTCGCAGGGACGATCACCGCCCAGAACGGCGCTGCTGCCATCTCCGGGGCGCTGAACCCTGCTAGCACCGACACCCGAGCCGTCCGCTCAGCCACGGGCGACAACTGGGTCACCGCTCAGAAGGCCCTGGTGGCGGGGGACGTGCTCACCTTCAACAACTCTGCGGCGACCCTGAACTACGAGGCCTACGCCTACATCTACCCGACCCTTGGGTTCCCGGCGTGAGGTGACCTGATGGCGACTCAGATCTGCAACGTGCTGGCAATCGACCTGCCGAACTTCAGCAACGCCACAGCAGCGGCGGCACGGACCTACACTGCCACGCGCCAGCTCCGCATGTTCGACCTCAAGGTCTTCCAGCGCGTCGACCCTGGTGTGGGGGCGAACACGGTCACCGTCTCCAATGCAGCCACCGTCTGCATCACCAAGGTCACACCGAACCCGCCGGACGAGGGCGACCTCATGAGGCTCGGGCAGAACGCCCTCGACACTGTGGATGATGCTCAGATGGTGGTGGCGCGAGGGGGTACCATCGTCTTCGCTATCGACGACGCCAACGCTGTGGACGCTACCCTGTACTGCTGGACGTTGTAGGAGAGGACCATGAGCTACAACCCGCACGACTACCCCGTCCCGCAGCAGCGGATCCCTGGCTACCTGCCCTACCCCCGGCCGATCGGCCCGACTGGAGGTCCTGTCCCCAACGAGGCCTTCGGGTTCTGGCCCCAGGGCCAGTTCGCCCCGGAGTTCCTGCCTCCTGGATCGGCGAGCTTCCAGCCCTACCGCTACCCTCGGCACCAAGGCGACCGCCCCCTGGCCGGCTTGGAGTACGCCGAGGACAACCCGGTCTACATCGACACGAGCCAGCTCTTGTGGTTGGGAGCTGCTGCTGCGCTCGGCTACTTTGCCGCCAAGAAGGGATGGGACCTCCGGCTCAGAGCGCTCGTCAAGTCCAAGCTGTAGGGAGCCTTCGTGAAGAATCTCATGAGGGTCAACCCGAAGCACGTCAAGACGCGGGATCAGACTCTTCGAGCAGCCACAGCAGTCGTGGCGGGGCCTGCTCTGCTCTACTCGGGCTACAAGTTCCCCGGCTCGGGGCTCACCCGAGCAGCCCTCATGGCTCTAGGCGCGGCTCTCATCTACACCCACTTTTCTACCTTCCAGGCTGAACGGGAGCCGGAGGAGGACGACTTCGTCGAGGACGAGTTGGACAGGGAGCTGGACAACCTCCTCTCTGGCCTCTCCTTTCAGGAGTCTGCGTGACCCTGGGAGAGCTGGCTGACCTCCGGCAGCGGGAGGCCGAGCACGTGCTGGGGGGCTCCTTCCCCCTGAGCTGGGACGTCGGGCCCTACACTCACTTCCGCACCAGGCGCGGATTCGGGGTCACCTTCATCAACCACAAGAACCCCACCTGGGACACCTGCCACATCCGACTCTCGGCCAAGCTGCTTCACTCCCCCCAGACTCGACAGGACGGGATCATCCGGCACGAGTTGGGGCATGTGGTGGACCTCCTCCACAACCCCAAGTGGCTCGACAACTGGGCGATGAGGCGCGGCGTGGCCCTCCCCAGACAGGAGCTGGGAGAGCTGCGGGCCGACGCCATCGCCCACGCAGTCTGGGGGATGCCGCTGCACTACGACAAGGACACGGTGCAGAGCACCTGCTGCGGGACGGCCTTCAGGCCCTCCCACCTCGGGTACTAGCTGAGGTCCAGCTCGACGTGCCTACGCGCAGTTGGCGTGGGCCATCTTCTTGCCGCCCCGAGGGCCCCGACCGACCTGAACGATGGGCTGGCCCTTCATGCTGGTTCCACAGACCGGACAGGGCTGGGGGAAGCGCCCGATCATGTGGCCGGGGTTCCGGCGGTTCGGGGGCAAAGGCGTCGAGGTGAACTGGCCGTAGCGGTCGATGCTCTGTGCATACTCGTTGTGCCGAGGCCAGTAGGGCTGGCCCTTCACCCGGCTCGGGCGGGGGTTGGCCTTGCCGCTCTTGACGATGGCCCACGCCTCCTTCAAGGAGATCCCCCGCTCATGCTTGAGGCGCATGGCCTGCTTCGCGCGAGCAGAGTGACCGGAGTCCTTGTAGCGGTGGACGGAGGTGGAGTGGCTCTTGTACTTCCGGGGGTTGGCCGCAGCCTTCAAGCCCTTCTCCTCAGCCCAAGCCTGCTTCATGGCCTTGCTCATCGAGCAGCCCTGCTGAACGATGATGGCCTGAGCCCGCTTCATGACGCGGCTGACACGAGCCCTCGCGGCAGGGCTCATCCCCTTGCGGGGGTTCCGGCGGTTGACCGGCACCGAGACGTTGTACGGCCCGTACTCGCCCTCTTCATACCAGTCCCAGATCGTGCCGGGGTAGTACCAGTCGGTGAGCTTGTTCAGGGTGGGGTCTCCAGACAAAGTCTCGGAGTGGTAGACAGGGTACTTCTTGCGGGCCATCTGAGGGTTCCTGCGAGAGGGGTTGAGAGAAGCTGCTTCTTCGAGCGCGGGGATGGGAGGCTTGGCCTTCCTTCCTTTCGCATCGACGCTGATCCGGCGGCCGTACTGGGCGACCTTCAACCAGGAAGCGAGGCGGCGGGCGGAGACGACCTTGGGCTGAGCGCCCTTCTTCATGCTCCGGTAGACCACCTTCCCGACGGAGGCGTCTGGGTTGCCCGGGACCACCTTCGCTCCCAGCGTGTAGGGCAGCCAGGAACCAGGCTCCATGCGCTGCACTTCGGGGGTCAAGGTCAAGGTGGCCACGGGGTTCTTCTTCGCCTTGAGGGGTTGGGCTCGGCGGCCCTTGCGCTTGCGTCGTGGAGAGATGACCTTCCGAGCCAAGATGGCAGGAAGCTCTTCGAGGGAGAATCCTCGGAGCGTAGTGTAGTCAGGCAGGGGCCCCGAGCCTTGAGGGCCCACCAAGACGGAGTGCTGCAACTCAAGCTGCACGTGATCCTCGCTGGTGCCAAGAACCAGGAGGACCGACTCGCCCGGCCCGAGGCCTTCCAGCCGGGCCTGGAAGTCTTGGCGGCTCTCCAGCTCAAGAGGGATGACTCGACCTCCTTGCCTGAAGGCTGCACCCAAGAGGGGCAGCCGGCCTCTCTTCTTCCACTGGCCGATGAAAGCCCGAACCCCCCGAGCTTCTTCCCCGCGAACGCTCCGGAGAGAGACTCCTGTGAGGCTGAAGAAGGGCTCGGCCTCCTTCCAGTCGTCCGTGGGGAACACGAGAGGAGCACCGCCCAGGATTCGGGAGACTCGCCCCAGCATGGAGCTGCGGGGATGGCGCAGGGGGACACTCTCTCCCCCCAGAGCGTGGGAGAGGATCTTGGCCGCCCTCTTGGGAACCCCGGCTGCGATGAGCTTGTCGGGGTTCACGGGGATGCGAAGCACGTCAGGAGCCTGGGCGAGGCGGCCGAAGGTCCTACCCCAGCTCTTCAAGCCCTCGCGGATTCTCTCTTCCATGCCTTCCAGGCTGCGCTCTTTGGCTGCATCGACTGCAGCTGGGCCCTGGGTTCGGGCGTCAAGGTAAGGGAGGTCTCTCGTCCACCGCTCCTCCGTCCTCTTGGTCTTGTCATGGCGCTTCCAGTCGGACTTCTTTCGGCCCTTCGACTTGAACCCCAGCCGCCCCTTCGGGAGCATGAGGTGCTGTTCTCGCTTGCATCCTGCTCGCCGGAAGGGTGAGCCCCGCTCCAGGTAGTCCCCGACTGTTAGCTCCTCGCACTCGGCCACCTTCTTCCGATAGCGGCGGCGCTCCTGAGCCTTCCGT
This sequence comes from Candidatus Pacearchaeota archaeon, assembly GCA_002690445.1. Next base: position 15,343 of record NZER01000242.1, on the reverse strand, counting down.
TTGGCCTTGAGGTGCTGAGGCCGGGGAGGGAGGAGGTCTCGAACTGTCCCCTCTTGGAGGAGCGCGTCGAGGTCCCCTCGAATCGGAGGGATCTTGGCGTCGTCGAGGATCTTGTTGATGTCACTGGCTTCCAGCCTTTCAGCTACCAGGGAGACAAGCCTTGTCGAGAGAGCCAAGCTTCCCGTCTCCAGACCCAAGTACTCTTCCACCTCCTTCGTGATCGCAGGCATCCACTGGGCATCCCAGCTTCCAGTGTGGATCCAGCCCACGGGGGGCAGCTTGGAGGGGTCGTAGCTAGGCCCGAACTCCGCGCAGGACTCTAGAGGGTCTTCGAGGGGAGGGTCGGAGCAGGCGAAGGACTGCCGCTTCAGCTTCTTCTTAGCCATTAGCTCCCCTCTTGGGGGATGGGCGTTCCGAAGCGCTTCATGTTGAGGGAGGCCAGCTTGGCACAGCGGTAGCAGGTGATTTCGGTGGCCCCGCTCTCGAACAGTTCAGGAACAGCTCCGCTGGGCCCGCCTCGACCCGCGTTCAGGCCGCTCTTGCAAGCATGGAGGCCCGTGTGGGGGTTGTAGAGGTGGGTGTGCTTCCCGTGCTTCCCGACAAGCACGATGGTCGCGCCTTGGGCCCTAGCAGGAAGCCCCCTCGGATTCCGGCGGCTTCGGCTCACTTCTTTCTTCTACCCCGAAGGAGCCGCTCGGAGCTTGTCAACCGTCACGAGCGGTTAGCTTGCAAGAGGATCGAGTGCTGCACCCGGAGAGCGATGCGCCGGCTTCGGCCCTTTCAGAGAGAGGACGTCAACCTCATCAAGAGGAACAACCTCCGAGTGATCGTGGCTTCGGGCCAAGGCACGGGAAAGACAATTCTAGCCATCGTCGCCCTCCTGGAGACCGGCCGGTGGAGCCTGCCAGCTCTTGTCGTGGCTCCCGCCTCGGTGACCTACAACTGGCGCAGGGAGTTCAGAGCTTGGGCTCCCGGACTGACGACTCAAGTAGTCGAAGACATGAGCACGCCGCTGGACCGGAGGGCCAACGTCTTCATCACGAGCTGGGCCCTCCTGGACCCCCGAGAGATGGAATTTCACTCCATGCACCTGCGCTCTATCATTGGAGATGAAGCCCATTTCTGCAAGAATCCCGAGGCCTTGAGGAGTCAGGCCCTCTACAGGCTGAGTCGGGGCAAGAAGGGACTTCTTCTGCTGACCGGCACCCCCGTGATCAACTCCGAAGACGAGTTGGGGGCTCTCCGGGCCCTCTATGGAGCCCCCCCGCCGATGATCCGGCGCCTCTTGGAAGACGTCGCCCCGGAGATCCCCCCCAAGCAGCGCTCCACCCTCTACGTCAAGCTCCGAGAGAGGGCTCAGGTCGAGTACGACCGGGCCGTGGATGACTTCGAGGGTTGGCTCCGCAAGGAGAAGGAGCGGGGGCTGGGAGAGGGGATGGCCGAGGCTGTTGTCGAGCGGGCCCTCGCTGCCGAAGCGTTCACCAAGATGGGCTACCTCCGACGCCTGGTCGGGGAGGCCAAGGCTCCGGCAGCAGCTGACTGGGTTGCACGGGCCGTGAGGATCGGGGAGCCGGTCGTGGTCTTTGTTGAGCACCAAGTCGTGCTCAAGAGGTTGACCAAGTCCTTGAGGGCCCAGCGGGTACGCCATGCCATCATCGAGGGGAAGACTGCCCCCAAGAAGCGGCAGAAGTACATCGACCGCTTCCAGAAGAACCAGTATCCGGTCATCGTCTGCACGAAGGCAGGAGCTACTGGGATCACCCTCCACGCTGCGAGGCATCTGCTCTTCGTGGAGCGCTTCTTCACGTCAGCCGACGAGGAGCAGGCTGAAGACCGCATCCGGCGCATCGGCCAGAGGCACAGGACGACCATCTGGTACCTCCATGCAGCGGGGACGATCGACGACCGCCTCGACGTCATCGTCCGAGGCAAGAGGCGCCTGATCCGACAAGCTATCGGCTTGGAGGACACTGCTGAGACGGCCCACTCCAACGTCCAGGAGGTGGTGAGGTCCTGGGACACCTTCGTCGCTGAGAGGCCCCCCTCCATCACGTCTTTGGGGCGCGGAGACCCCCTCCCGCCCTTGCCTCGGCCGGGAAGCACCCATGCCATAGTCTTCAGCGGGAAGCGCTGGAAGACGCGATCAGCTGCCTCTTGGTGCCGGATGCACGGCTACTCCCCAACCCGGAGGGAAGACCTCCCCGGCCGCTTCAGGCTCATCGTCCATCCCATCGAGGTCTTCCGCCCCAGGGAGTTCAAGGCTGTGCGGGTATGCAAGGACGTCAAGATCATCGTAGGGCGCCGACTGTCCGCGAGAAATGAACGGGCCGCCCGCCGGAGGCTGCACAGGGTGAGGGGGTGATGTACCCTGAGTCAGGAGAAAACTTCTCATGCTCGACAGCCTCCTGGTTCACCCCTCGATCGCGGTGGACAGCCGAGATCGGGTTCTTCCTGCCGTCCATTCCAGCCAAGTCGTCGCCGTCTGCCTCGACCGTCTAGGGGAAGAGGCCCTAGACACCGGCGCCTACAACTCCCGGCTGGAGAACTCCAAGTGGGCCACCCTGGTCCGTGCCCACGACAACGTCTTCTTCATCTCGGATGGGCTCAACCCCGAGAACCAGGCCTTCCCCCGAACGCTGAAGGCAGAGGACCAGGAGGCCATTCATATGGCTATCGAGATGGGCCTGGCCCTCTGGCCGGAGTGGGGATGCCTCCTCCGCAAGAAGTTCAAGCCCAGGCCCCCGATCGTGTTGGTCCTAGGTGAGCCGCTGGAGGTCTGAAAGGTCTTCAGGCAGCAGCCTGGACCTTGTTCCTCTTCTTCTTGGACGGCTTGGTCAGGGAGTAGATCAGAAAGCCTCCGACTGCCACCACAGCAAGCCCCCCGAGAGCGAGGACTATGGGACTCACGCCGGCGTCCTCCTGGGCGGGGAGGTCGTCCTCTTCGTAGGAGTAGTCCTCCAGGTAGACGTCCTCGGGCACAGCAGCGACCCTGCTTGAGGCAGCAGCCACAGGAGAAGACGCGAGGAGGCTAGCCCCCGTGGACGGCTGGAAGACTTCGGCCTCACCCTTGCCCTTCGCTTGCAGCTTCTTCTCAAGGGTCTCGGCCTTCAGGAGCTTCCTCTCCGCTCGGGAGAGGATCTTCTTGCACCTCCTGTGGTCGGCTCCCTTCTTGGAGACGCACTTCTTGTAGCGCCTGAGCTTTCGGGCAGCTTGGCGGCGCTTTCGGTCACGCCGCTCGGCTTTGGAGAGGCCAAGGATGCCGTAGTCGGAGGACAAGAGCTACTGGCCCCCACGGGCCTTGCGGGCGAGGGTCCTGCCGATCCTAGCCTTGATGGCGTGGCACCTGGGCTTGTCAGCCCCCTGAGCCTGCACACACCGACGGTAGCGCTTCTGGAGCGCAGCGAGGGGCACCCGTCCTCCACGCTTCCTCTTGCCAGGCTTCTTCGGGGCCTCGCCGACGACAGGCTTCTTCGAGGCCTCGCCGACGATCTGAGCAGCCCGAAGCTGGGCTGCCCCGTAGGTGTCGTAGCCGATGTTCCCGTAGCCCCCGTAGACTCCGTAGTCACCAGCACCGTAGTTTTCCATCGCCCACTGAGCCATCGCCCGCTGGGCCTTGATCTGGCGGCGAGCGGCCTTGTGGCGAGTCTTCCCAGCCCGCCGGGCAGCCTTCCGGCCAAGCTTGGCCGCCCCTCGACCTGCCTTCACGTGGGCAGCAAGCAGGGCCTGATGGTGGATCGGCTTGGGGGCTTGGAGCGCCTTCCGCTGGGCCCTGCGGGCCTGCAGCTTGGACTTCCGAAGCAGGCGCTTGACCTTCTTCTTGGCCTTCCGACGGCGACGAGCCTGGCGGGGGTTTTCTCGGTAGAATCCGTAGTCACTGTAGTCACCGTAGTCACCGTAGGACATGGTCGATCTCCTGGGGGTCAGGGGGCAAGAGCCTCTTCTTCAGCCTTCTTGCGCTTGTAGAGGTAGAAGCCGATTCCACCGAGGAGCAGGACGGCGATTCCACCCCCAATGAGAGCCACGTTGGGGCCCTCCTCTTCGTAGTCCTCTTCGTAGTCCTCTTCGTCCAGGGCTTCAGCGGGGGCCTCGGAGGAGTAGGGCTCCATACTGCCGCCTCCGCCACCGCCACCGGTCCAGTAGGCAGAGCTGTCGATGGCCTCGGACGCGGGGCTCGCCTCGAACTCCTGGTCGTACCCGGACTCAGCAGCAAGCGCTGCCTCTTCGGACCAGCCTCCAGCCGTGGTCGGCATGGACACGTCGAACTGCTGCTTCCGCTGGGCAGTGCCGACACGCTGGCCGCGCTTCTTCCAGTAGCGCTTCGAAACCGAGCGCCCCTTCAGGAAGTAGACCCTCTCATTCCGCAGGTGGCCCTGCCCGACCAGCAAGGGGCCAGAGAACTTCTGCTTCTTGCCGTGACGCTTGAGAATCTTGGCAGTCTGCGAGGGGGTGAGGAGGAGGGTGCCGTCCCTCGCCCTGTGAACCTGCTCGTGCTTCTTCTGAGCCGTCCCGACCTTCCGCTGGGCCTTGGCTGCCTTGCGGTCAGCGCGGCGGGTCTTGCGGATCGACTTTCGGTCAGCGCGGCGGGCCTTGCGCTTCTCCTTGCCCTTCAGGCCAGCCCGCTCCTCTCGAAGCGCCTTGCGCGTCGAGCGGCGAGACTTCCGGCGGGCCTTCCGGGACTTGCGCCGAGCCTTGCGCTTCTTCCTGCGCTTGGTCGCCCCGTAGTCCCCGAGATCACCCAGGTCACCGGGGTCGGTGAAGGTGAGGCCGCTGAAGACCGTGCCAAGATCCATGGAGTACTCCTGGGGAGGGTCAGCCCTCGTCCCCGTTCGAGGAACCAAGCTGCTTCATTCTCCGTTCTATAAGACGGAGGAGGTACTGGGAATCCTCTCGAACATGTTCGAGTGCTGCAAGTGAAGAGCCTGGGGGCTCGTGGGTGCTCCGGACGCTCCCGTAGAGAGTCTCGGTCGTGTAGGGCGGAGCCTGGAGAGCGAGGCGCTCCATCTGGTCCGAAGACGGGACCTTGGCCTGAACCTGCGTGATCAGAGCCTCTTCAGCCTTCTGTCGGGAGTCGGAGAGGTACCTGCGGGGGGACTGCCGGAAGGCGTGAGCATCCCGCGCTCCGTGCCTTCGGGCTCCTCCACTCACGAAGGCCTTGTACTCCCAAGAAGATCGGGCAGCCCCCGCCTCTTGAGCGTCGAGCCGCTCGTCGTCGGTCAGCTTGCGGCCCTTCCTGCGAGCCGCCTCGGTCATGGACCTCTTCATCTCCCCGAGGACTTCAGTTGGGTCAAGCCGCCCCTCAACCCGAGCCATCGTCTTCTCCAAGGAGCGCTTGTGGAGCCCCTCCTGGTACATGAGTTGAAGGGACCAGCCGTAACGGCCGATGGCGTCCACGTCTTGGAAGCGCTGGAGAGCCCCCGGAGCGAGGCCCTCCTTGCTGCGAACCCAAGGACCGGGGGACATCCACCAGACCTTGGTGATGTAGGCCAAAGCCGGGTTGAAGGTGTAGTAGAAGGTCGCGTCCCCGAAGTCGGTCAGGGGGGCTCCCTCCCGCTTGACCTCTCCGGGCAACTGGCCCATGTCCCGCAGGGCGCGGTTCATGGCCCGATCGGTGCCCTCCAGGCTCTCGACCAAGCCCTCCCCGCCCATGGCGTAGTAGATGTAGAAGAGGCAGCGGAGCAGGTAGAGCTTCCTCAAACGAAGCTCGGAAGCCTTCAGCTCCTGCTTCACCTGGGCCTTCCTCTCCTTCTCGATGCCCTTCTTCTGGAGGAAGGACCTCATCGTGACGATCTTGGCTTCAAGGGCGTCGTCGAAGAAGGGAGCCGCCTGTTCGGTCAAGTCGCTCAAGTAGCGGGAGACCTGGTTGTCCGGGATCGGCTCCAGCCCAGTCTTCCTCAGGCGGCGCACGATGAGGGTGGCCAGGTCATGGGCCGTGGGGCTCCTAGCAAGAGCTGCCCTCAAAGCCTCCACGTCTTCTGAGGACAGCGCCTGGAATGAGACCCCTTGGGCCTTGAGCTGCTGGATGCGAACCTTTGCTGCCTTGAGCCGGCTCTTCTTCTCCGCAACCAGAGCAGCGTGGAGCCACGTCCAGAGGCTGCCCTTGAACCGAACCTTGAGGGCCTCGACTTCCCGCTTCAAGTCGTCAGCAGCCCAGCCTGCCTTCTTGCTGCCGCGTTGGGCCTGCTCCTCCTTTCGGGCCAGCCTCTCCTGAGCTTCCTCCAGCTTCCGCTCGATCTTCTCGAACTCAGGAGAGTCCACTTCGACCTTGATGTGGGTCTTGTGTTCTTCCAGCGCTTCCTTGGCCAAGGCCGTGGTCATCACGGGGACGGGGGCAAAGGCCTTGGCAAGGTCCTTCTCCGGGTCCTCCGGCATCCCCTCCCGGCCCATCAGGCCCGCCCGCCCGATGCCATAGAGCTGCGCCCGCTTGACCGGATCCCTCACCACCAGGCGGACCGGTGGGATCGAGGCCGCCCTCCAGATCTTGCTGACAGGAAGCCCTCCGTGCTTCCGGGGGAGCTTCACGAAAGTCCTGAACAGGACCTGCTCCGGGTGGACGTCTGCCATGCCCTTGGGGATCCGGCGGAGAGTCAGCGCCACGTTCTGGGAGAAGTTCGTGAACTCGGCGATAGCCCTGAGAGTCACGTCTCCGGCCCGAGCCAGGCTCTTGGCTGAGGTCGAGTCGATGGACTTCATGGCCCCCGGCCCGACGATCTTGCCGAGCCACTTGAGGCTTCGGATCATGCCCTGGACGGGGCGGCGAAGAGCCCAAAGCTCTTCCATCATCTCTCCTCGCTCCTTCGTCTTGCAGAGAGGAGGTGATGTGAAGGCCTTCTCTCCTGCCTGCAGCGAACGGCTCAGCCGCTCCCACGAGAAGAGAGGACTCTTGCGCTTCGGCGAGCCCTTCGGCCAGGGAGGCTGAAAGTGCTTCCACAGCTTGTCGATCTTGGGGCCCTTGCGGAGAACGATCGAGAAGACCAGGTACTGGCCGGACTCGACCTCGTAGAAGAAGGCGCTCAGGCTAGGCTTCCCTGGCACGAAGGGCAGGTCGATACGAGCCTTGCGGTCTCCCTTCTCGTGGATGCCTGCGGGGCCCCGATAGCCCGTGGAGCGCTTCCGAGGCCGAACGCGGAAGGACTGCTCCGAGGGCATCTTGCCTGCCTCGACCGCAGCCTTCTGCTCCTCGTTGAACGGGACGAGCACTCGCTCCTCCCCTTCCGGGTCCATCACCCACTGGAGCCCCCGGACGTTCACCCGAGCCTCTTGACCGAAACGGAGGGAAGACTGAGCCCAAGGACGGAGGACTTCCCACGCGATCTGGCGGGGGTCCTTGGGGATGGGAACCCCTTCCGTCTGTCCCCAGAGCACCAAAGCCTTCTTCCAGTCCTCCACGGTGAGGATGTGGACGAGGGCTCGCTGAGCCCGAGGCAGCGCGATGAGGTACATCGTGCCGTCCAAGGGGTTGCCACACAGCTCGGGGAGGACGTGTCCCCGCCGTGACTCCTCGAAGCGCGGCGGGTCGGGGAGGCTGAAGAACTTCCCCTCGCCCAGGTCGGCCGTGGACATGCGGCGGAGAGCCCTCCGAATGGGCTCCTTCTGCTTCCCTGCCGTGGGGCCGAGCCGCATGGACGCCTTCGCCCCTCGACCGGCTGCTGCTAGGCGCTTCTTCCTCTTCTTCCGTTCGGCCTTCCCTTCTTCCTGGCGGGCCCGCTTTCGGGCAGGGGCCTCGGCCTTCCACTTGGCCTGAGCAGCCTCCTCTGCTTCTCGCTGGAGGCGCTCCCGCTCAGCGATCCAGACCGGGTCTTCTCTCTGGGCCTTCTTCCGCGCCGCCTCTGCTGCAGCTTCGGCCTGGGCAGCTGCTGCCTCTTGGGCTCGGAGGGCCTGAAGCTCGTCGAGCTGTGCTCGGGCCTCCCGCTCCTTCTTCCGGGCTCCTTGGGCGCGGCGCTGCAGCCGCTTCTTCAGGGCAGCGTCATCCGCAGCCGGCTTCTTGCCCTCCAGCCGCTTCCGAAGCTGGTGCATCTTCGGGGCCTTCTTGGGCGAGTCTTGCAGCTCGCTCCAAGCTGCGTACTGACCCTCCACGCCCCACTGACGGAAGAGGAGCTGAACGTCCTGCGGCGAGAGCCGACCCTCCTCGGCCTCGATCTCCTTGAGCTGGAGAAACGCATTCTTCAGCTTGGCCGGAGCGGGCTCTCCCGCCTGGTAGCGCTTGTAGAGCTTCTCCCAAGCGAGGTACTCCTGGAACTCTGCGACCTCCCTCTCAGCCTTTGCCCTCGCCCGAGAAGCAGCTTGAAGCTGGGCATCCTCGGAGTTCCTCCGTGCGATCGGGCTCAGGTCTTCAGCCCTGTGTCTCTTCTCCAGAGACCCGTACCGCACGTCCACCATCCCCGGCGTCCGGCCGACATGAGTGACCACTCCGTTACGGCCTCGAAACGAGACCCGCTGCCCCGGCCGAAACTTCTGCACTCACTGGCTCGCAGAGATGATCAGGCGGAAGGTGCCCGCTGCGCCTCCTCCGGGGACTGTGACGAGCCCCGAAGTCATGTTCGCGATGAGCCGGAGGGTGAGGATGATCGGGACGTTCAGCACGATGACTTGAGGAATGGTCCCCGGCTGCCAGTCGGGCTCGATGCCCCCCACGCCGTCAGGGCGGTTGTCCACGGCGAACTGAGGGGTGAAGGTGCAGTTGGCCGGCCCCGCCGTCATGAGGCAGAAGAACATGCACTGGGGCAGGTTGGTCACTGGCAGCATGGTCGCGTTGAGGACCGACGACCCTCCTTGAGGCACAGTGAACTCGTACTTCCTTGCCGTCTTGGCCGAGGCGAAAATCTCCGCACCGCTGGAAGTGTTTCGGACGAGAGGCATCAGTACACCGCTGCCTGGAAGCTGATGGCAGGCCCCGCGACGTCCAAGTTCTCCCAGCTCAGCTCCACCCGCCAGTAGCGAACGGGGTAGCCCTCTCCCAGGGGCTCGAAGACCAAGACCGCGGAGTCAGGCTGGTTGGTGCCCATCATCAGCTCGGAAGTGATGTCCACCCGAGGGATGACGTAGACGAGGGGGTCCCGAGCTGTCTGGTTCGGGAAGCCGGGGTTGGCCACGGCACGGTTCGGGGCGGCCTGAGTGATCTCCCCGAAGGTCGTGTTGGCCAGCTCCCGATAGCCGAGCCTCAAGTTCTCTGTAGTCGCGGGGGTGGTAGTCAGCCCAAAGATCTGGATGTAGAGCCGCGCGGTGGGGTCCCAGATCGGCACCCCTGCCTTAGCCATGCTCTGCGCGGAGCGGAGATCAGGCCGCAGGTCGAAAGTCGGGGTCTGCCAGAACGCCCGGTCCACGCTGTTCTGCAGGCCCCGCCACGCCACCTGCATCCCAGGCTGGGTGTACCAGAGGGTCTTCGGGATCTCCTTCGCAGCAGGGGAAGGGATGCTCCCGTAGGGGTTTCGGTAGTTTTCCTCCCGGCCCAAGATGACCTCCAGGCTCAGAAGGAGAAGTTCCGAGGGCCGCGCATCTCCAAGCAGACGAGGGTGATGTCGATACGGACCACGGCCTGCCCGGCAGCGAGCAGCGGGGTCAGCCCGACGGTCAGCGTCGCGCCCTGGTCGATGTTGTAGCCGTGGCCTCCGATCTCTCCGGGGTTCTCTGCAGTGCCCACCACTGTAGTCGCCAAGCGGGCCGCCGTCTGGAGCCTGTCCCCAGTCGTGTACTCGGACCGGAAGAGGTAGTGGAGGCCCATCGTCTGCTCGGTGAGCGTGCCGATAGCCCCGGCAGCGGTGGGGTTGGTCATCGCCCCGTTGATCGCGATGAGCCGGCAGGGCAGGTCGAACTGCACCGTGCGGATCGCCTCCGTGTTCACGGCAAAGTCGGCGTCGGTGGAGACGATCCCCGTGGAGTACATCCGCACTTGGTAGCCGACGTTGACGTCGGTCGAGTACCACGGAGCCGTGGGGTAGAAGGGGAACCGGACGAACGGCTGAACACCGGGCCCGCCCAACTGGGCGGAGGTGGGCATCGAGACGAGAGTCTGGCGCTGCTGATCGTGGGACATCGGGTTCCTCTTGCAGGCAGAGGGGTAGCTACCTGGAGAGCTTACCGGTCCGACTTCTTTCAAGCACGGAGGGGGCGGAAGACGGAGGGCTACAAGTCTGGAGCTTCTACTCCCACGCCTCCGAGAACTCCTTGTCCGCGAAGATCGAGGCGAGGCCCGTGACCTGCTTCATTCTCAGCACCTCGTCCGGGTCCATCCCCAACTCTTCCCCGATGCGCTCGTTGGTCCAGTGATGCTTGGTCAAGGTCCCAACCAGCTTGGCGCTCAGTTCGACTTGGTGAGAGCCCCTGGCCATGTTGTGCCGCACAGTGGAAGCCATGAGGTCCGCCACGCCCTTGTCCAGCTTCACTACTGGAAGGTAGCCCCGAAGCGACTCCCGAACCCCGCTGTTCGTCTTGGCGATGGTAGTCCGATGGAAGCCGTCCACCACGACGCAGCCCTCAGAGGAGGGATCAGGGGCCACCACAACAGCCATCGTGAGGCCGTCTCTGGAGATCGAGTGCTGAAGGAGCCTCATCTCGGGAGGAGCGACCTTGTTGGGGTTGTACTCGTTCCCCTTGACACTCTGCAGAGGGACAAGCTGGGGGCAGAGAGCTGGGTGCTTTCCGGCGATCTCGGGGATCAGAGAGGCAGCTTCTTGCACGGCTCGGTTGTACTGCTCGACGCGGCCCTTCAGGTCACTCATGGGGTCCCCTCCTTCAGCATGAACTCCAGGGCTAGAGCAAGCTGGCGATCTCGCTCTTTCCTAGTCTGAGCAAAGCCCAGGCCCTTGCACCAGTAGTCGTTCTTGACCAGGACCTTCGCGATTCGCCGCCAGGACCCAGCCTTCCGAGACGCCTCCAGCTTTGGATCAGCCGCATCAGGGAGGGGGTCGATCCCCTCCTTCTCCCGATACCACCAGACGAAGCGGTCGATCTTGGCCTTGTAGTGCCGTGCAAGAGGAGGCGGCATGGTCGAGAGCATGAAGCGGCTGTAGCTCTTCCAGGTGTGGCCTTCGGGCAGGATCACCTTGATGTGCCCGAGGGTCTTCTTGGTGGAGTGGCGCTGCCCGAAGTTAGCCCCCTGAACCCGCGCTACGACCTTCGCCCAAGTGTCTGGCTCCAAGATCTTGTAGAGCCAGAGTCCTTGACGCTGGTCGTCCCCGTAGGGCTGGCAGAGCCGCATCTTGGAGAGGGGCACCCGAGCCAAGTGCATCAAGTCGTAGACCCTGTTGTAGTCCCACTCGAAGCGGCCGTTGGCGGCCCAGACGTCCTCAGTGTGCCAGTCGTAGATCGGGAAGGCGTTGTAGAGGGTGTCCGAGAGCCTCGTGGTCCAGGAGAGCCCCTCCCAAGTCTCCTTCACTTCACTCTTCACGGTCCGGTAGCGGTTGAGACTCTCGTCGGAGCGGATCGCAATCAGGCAGGCCGTCCTTCCTTCTCGGTCAGCAGTCCATTGCCCGTACTCGGGGACGAACTCCTCGAACTCCATCCCCCTCCGAAAGAAAGGAAAGAACTTCTCGTCGGACACCACGGCAGGGTGGGGGGGCAGCTCTCGGATCCATTGGTCCTGCACATCCGGGTTCCAGCAGAGCCAGAAGGGCTGGTGCTGGGAGACGGAGTTGCGAAGGTTGAGAGGCAAGCAAACCCAGTGCCCCGTGACTCCAGGGAGGGAGAAGCAGCGCCTCACGAAGTCCATCGTGAGCGTGTACTGGCCCTCCAGGTCTACGCAGAGGACGTGGAGGTCCTGCCCCCTCTTCCGAGCCTCCTCGTAAGCGAGCCAGAAAAGGACACCGCTGTCCTTCCCCCCACTCAGGGCCACATAGAGGTGGTCGAAGTCGTCGAAGAGTCGGGCAACCCGAGCGCGGGCAGCTGTGAGAACATCGACGCCCAAGAGGACCTTGTGCTCGGAGAGGTCACGGGACCTCACGACGAAGACTTCCGAACACGAAGACGGTCCTCCAAGCCCTTCGGGCGGTCCAGGCCTGGCCACGACTTGCCCTTCACCAAGGCGTGGGTCGCGCTCTTGGAAAGCCGGAGGTGCTCCCCGAGGCCTGCATAGGAGGAGATCTTGCCCTTCATGACCAACTCGAAGGCTTCCAGGATCTTCTCCTCGGTCAAGGCGGTTGCCGGGTGAGCTTCTCCCCTCGCAGCCCAGCGAGAGGAGGACTTCGGCCAGGGATATTGGAAGCCAGGAGGCCGAGGAACAGATGCTCGGGTCCTCCCCTTCAGGATGGAATGGGCGGTGATCTGTTTGATCCCCAGGTGCCCGGCGAACCGAACTCCTGACCAGCGGTGCCTTGTGTAGAGGGCCAGGGCCTCCTCCAAGTCCTTGTCGGAGACTGAAGCCTTGTGATGAGTTTCCCCCTCCCTGTAGCTGTTCTTCCAGCCCTCTGGGCGGGGCACCTCCTGCCGAGTCCGGCCCCCCAAGATGTTCTGGGCTGTGTCTCGGGAGCATCGCCAGAAGAGGCAGAGGTCCTCTGTGGTGAGCTTCCTGTCGTGGAAGAACTGAAGCCCTACCCCTACGAGGTAGTCGTCGGGGGTGTACCCCCTAAACCAGGTCGGACCTTCAGACTGGACGGGGGTGTGCTCCAGCCCAGCCTTTCGGTGCTGCACCACGTCCAACATGTTCTCGGACCGAGTGCCCCATGCGAGGTTGCAGAGACGGTTGTCTGCCTTGTCCCCGTTCAGGTGGCGGGCGTCGGTGTGCTCTGAGGTGGGAGGGGGACCCACAAAAGCCTTGAGGACCATGCGGTGAGCAACCGTGCTCTTCCGCGAGCCCCCCGAGAAGACTGTGAAGACGCGGTAGCCGTTCTGGCTGATGGACCCCCGCAGGAGCCTACCGTGCCAGAACCTGCCAAGGTTGCTGATGTAGTACCCCGCCACGACCTGGGCCCAGACCTCAGCCCTCCGCTCGGAGAGGGCAGAAGGGTTCTCTTCCCCATTCCATAGGGGTTCGGGCAAGTGCATCCTTCTCTCCTGTTCTTGGAGTATCCCAGGAGCACGAAGGAAGCAAGAGAGGACCTGAAGAAGCCCCCAGGCCGAAGCCGGGGGGCTCTCCGAGAAGGCGAATCCCGAAGGATTCCAGGGACCTAGCCGAGCTCGATCACGCTCTTGTAGTATCCAAGGAGCACGACGCGGATGGCGACACCCTGCGCGGCGCCCAGCGCGGAGGCGCGGGAACCGAACTGGAGCAGCACGGCGAAGGTGCTATTGCCGGGGAGGGCGACCGGGTGACGGCGGTACATCCAGATGCCGCCGTTGCCGTTGCCCATGGAACCGGAGTTCGCACCGGCCGCGTTCTGGGAGACGGCACCGAACGCGCCACCGCCCGCACCCGCGAGCATCAGGGGGCAGATGAAGACCTGCGTCTGGGTGAAGTCCCAAACCAGCACACCGTTGTTCACGACGGACTGGAGGTCGGCGATGAGCGCTGAGCCGGCCGCAGCGACACCACCGGCCGCGCCACCCTGGTCGAAGGGCAGGTCGAGCTGGTCGGCAGCCTGGTTCCATCCCATGACCTGACCGGCGACGCCGAACACGTCGTAGGCCTGGCCGGACGGGATGCGCCCGGCTTCCTTCAGGTTGGTCTCCGTGACGGTGAGCGCCGCGGGGAAGCCCTGGCCGGTCTGCCCGAGGGGCGTCGCGAAGAGGCGGTTGCTGGTGTTGGCCACAGCCGGACCGGCAGCGGTGCCGAGCGCGAAGGTGGAGTAGAGGGTGATCTCACCGAACCGGAACAGGTTCGAGGGCTGGTGCTGGGGGACACCGGGGATCGGGCCGGCACCGGGGGAGACGAGGGGCTTCATGTGGAAGGTTCCTTGAAAGGGGATGAGGTGGTTGAAGGGGGAGAAGAAGGAGAAGGGGGGATGGGTGACCTACAGGCCGGCTCCACCGAAGATGGTCGCGCCGTAGGCTCCGAAGACGCCGTTGACGCCACCTGCGCCCTCGGCCCCACCGGGAGCCGGCGACAGCTCGGGCTCGGCCAGCTTGGAAGCTTCAGCCTCGGTGTGGAGCTGCTGGAAGGTCGCCAGCGCGTTCGCGCGGAGCTGCTTGATGGCGTTGACCCGCTTCTGGGGCGCCATCGCAGCGAGCTTCCGGGTGTTGTCCCAGCCGAGCATCTTGATCAGCCAACCCCAGCGGTGGCCCTTGCGGCCTGCCAGGTGGGAGGCACCGGCCCGCCTTCCACCCAGAGGGGCGATGCGGTGGGGAGCCCGGCCGAAGCGGCGACGGAAGGCGCGGCGGCCATTGAGGAGGGCCTGACCCTCACCCAGACCGAAGTCGGCACCGGAGTAGTAGGCGTCCGCGAGGGAAGCCTGACCGTACTCCTCATCGTCCTGGACGATGGAGCCGATCTCGTAGGCCATGCCGTCACCGAAGGTGCCCTGGTTCTCCAGAGCGAGGCCGCCGTAGTTCTCCAGAGCGAGGCCGGCGAGGTCTTCGGCTTCCAGGGCCTCCTCCTCGTCGTCACCGTGATCGGAGGCGTAGTCCACGACCGGACCAGCGATGGCGATGCCCGTGCCGAGCATGGAGCCGTAGAGCGAGACGGCGGGGATGCCGAAGCGCTGACCAGCGTACTGGCTGACTCCGATGACAGCGGCGCCAGCGAGGATCCCGACGATGGTGCTGGTGAGGGACATCCCGCCGATGACGGGGATGACCTCGGGCACCTCCAGGTCCAGAAGCTTCCCGCCGATGACGGGGACCTTCTCGATGAGGTCCTCTGCCTTGGGGGCGATGTAGGCGTGACCGAGCGCGCCGACCAGCCCCGTCAGGGCGAGCTTGCTAGCGCCGACCACGCCCCCGACGAAAGGGAGAGGGTTGTCCAGTGCGAGAGCGCCGTAGTTGTCGAGCGCCAGGGCGCCGTAGTTGTCGAGCGCCAGGGCGCCGTAGTTCTGCTGAGCGAGCTGGTGCTTGGCCCGGTAGTAGGCCGGGGTGCCCTTCTTGGGGCGGCGGGGGTTGCGGCGCACCGAGCGTCCATCTTTGTCCTTCGTCCAGACGGTCGGGTGCTTGCCCTCGGCCTTCTCCTTCTGGTACGTCGCAGAGAGCTGCTTCATGGAGAGGCCGCTGCCCTCGTTGGCCTTGACGAACTTGATCCAGGCGTTGGACTTGGCAGCCTTCTTGCCTGCACGGCGACGCTCGGCCTTGGTGCGGACGATCGGGTGGCCCGGCAGCACCGGGTGGGCGAAGCCCTCGACGATCAGGGTGCCGGAGCCCTTGGGCTTGCCGGTCTTGTAGGTGTACTGCCTGCCAGCGTACTGGCCCCACCGCTGCGCCATGGGCGCGGAGGCGTCGTGGTAGCCGAGCTTGGACTTGCGGCCGAGGCGAGCCTTGTTGTAGG
>NZER01000241.1 GCA_002690445.1 Candidatus Pacearchaeota archaeon | reverse complement strand
TTTTAGATTTTGATCTCCATGACATAACTTATTCCTATTTAATATAAATATACTAGTAGTCCCAACGAATTAGGAAATTCATATCTATATCATCTCGTTTTTGTATTGGTTGTGCTAATTTGGCTACGGCTAATAGTTGATATTCATCGTTGTATAATCCTATACTTGTAATGTATGGAAATGCCGAGCCTGATTCAAATATCCCTTTATATCTATTACCAGGTCTTCTTCCTACTTGTTGTGCTTCAGTTAATGCTTTGTCGAGGGGCGGTGCATATGTTGCTGATGGATTGAGTGTTTTATTAAAATCTCCTTTTGGAACACGAACTAATATTTCATTCTCATATATTGTATGTATTCCTTTCCATGATGTTATAGATGATTCTGCAAAAAGTCCTGAGCCTGTATTATATTTTGGCATTGGTGATGATACTACTAATTGGCCGTTTCTATAGAATACATTTCCTGCTACGTTTGTTTGATATAATGAACCTGATAAATAATGTCGGTTTGCTAATGATACAATTGCGTTATTTTCGACTGCATAATCATACATACGGATTTCTGCTAATCTATCATTATTTAAGCTTTTGTTAGGTCCAAATTCTAAAGTAGTGGAACCTCTAGTAAAAGATCCTATCATCACATCTGCTTTATTTGCTGTAGAACCGTTTGGTAACGATCCACTTGTTCCGGAGTGAATTCCATCAAGAAATATTTGACACAATGAACCAGAATTACGTACGGCTATATGTTTCCAGCCTGTAGGTGAGTTTGTGTGTTGTGTCATTACTGTAGATGCTGAAATATGTAATGCATTAGTTCCATTACTTGCTTGGAAATGATATGTGTCAATATTGCCTGCAGCCGATGATGATACTCCTATCACAAATGGAGTTCTTACCTTACTATAATCTCCATGGATATCGGGCATGATAATTTCATTAATACCTGTATGTAATTGGCCTGTATTATTATTATAATATGTTCCTTCTGTAATGCCGCCTTTTGATATAATTGGTTTTGAGTGGCCATCAGATGTTTCTTTAGAATAATAAAATGATATTGTCCAATTATCATATTTGCCAAATCGATTAAATGCCGGTTCATGTGGAATACGTACATATGAATTTGACGCGGAAAATATTCCTGATATTCCTGATATTCCTGATAAATTATTTGTATAAACGCCGGAACAAACGGGGCCGTATCCTAAATTAATATTTTTTACTTTAGCTAATCGATGTGTTTTCTGTAATTGGTAAGGGATATGTCCATCAAGATCTTTGCAAGAATAAGAAAGACTGTTTTGATCACCAAATGAATTGAATTGTCTAAACTCATTATTAAATGTTAAATATAATAATTCACGACTAGATGATGCAAAGCTAGATGTAGCAATTGCAACATCTCGTAAATTACCTTGTGCATCATCTTTTAATTCAATTGAATTTGTGCCGCCTAATGAAGAAGTTATAACAACAGTTCCGGGTTTTATACGTTCGCCAATATCATTATATGGTATGCTAAGTGTTGATGCTGAATGGAAAAGAGTTTGTTCTGTTTTAAAATTTAGAAAATGTTCTGACGCATATGTTTTAGTTTCTATTGTAGCTGATTTGTAATTATACTTGCCATCTTTATAAAATCTGTGGTCTAAGGATTTCCATATCACGTGTTGATTTGAACCATCAGCATTTGTTGCGTATGGAATGTCTCCATCATAATCAATTCGAAAATCTGCATACACTGCCGATTGGGTGAAATATCCTAGTTCAGATGGTGTTAAAGTTACTGTATAACTTTTGTAGGTTTTGAAAGGTTGTGAATAATGTACGTCACTTGATTTGATCGTCTTAAAAACTGTTGGTGTGATTGGCATATCATGTTGCTATTTTATTTTTAAAAATCAAGCTTAACTCTTATAAGAGCTTCTCTCGTGAACGATTTTAATAATGGTTGACTTAATTTTGCAACTGCTAATAAGTCATGACTTTGATTATATAATCCAATAGTTGTGATATATGTTTGTGGATCATTTATGAATGTCGTATATCTTAATGCTCCTGCTGAGCCTGTAACAAACGATGGATTATTTGAATAATTATATTGTCCATTTTTAATACGTACAAAGAAATAACTAGACTTAACTTGTTCTGATGATCTTGCTTGAATTCCTCCTGACATTGTAGATGGGACCATTGAAGACCCTGTTGCAACTGACGTAAATAATTTTATTGCATTATCACCTTGTATTAAAGAGCCAGTTGTTGTATCAAAATTAGCTCCTCCATCAGCTACTAGTTTATCTAATTGAGTTGCGTCTAGTACAGCTACTCCTACTTGTGGATACAATAATCCAAAATAAGTTGGATTACTTGTGCCAGCATTACCTTTGAATATAGATATTCCACCATCAATTGAACCAGAAACAAGATTATATACTTTACCAGACGGTCCTACAGTAGCAGCTGTTGTCGATGAATCATCAACAATTTGTACAAATTCGCCGGTTTCTGATGGACGTACATGTGAGCCGGTATGTGAATCATTTCCTACATTTCCAGCTATTGAACCTGATAACATTGCAAGAGTTATTTCAAAATTGCCTTCATCTAACTTTTCTCGTAGTCTTGTACGGTTAAAATTTATAAAATAACAACTATCAGAATCTGTTCCATTAAATGTAAATTTTAGGTCTGTTGGTTCAAGTAACACTTGTGCGTATTGTTTATAAATAGCTCTAGATGGCGTATCATTATTTAAATTACCTGTTGTATCTAATGAGCCCGAACCTGCAAAGTGTCCGTATGCAAAAGAACATTCGACCTTCGCATTTACATCTCCATCTGGGTCTCCTGTACTATATATTTCTTGATAATATGTTTTTTGAGTTGTTGTTAAATTTGAAGAAGTATACATTGCTGTTAAACTTCCTGTATTTCCTGCAAACAATCCTTTAGTGACTGTCTCCTGTTGATTACTTCTTACATCTCCTGTAGTTTCGTTTAAGTCAAACGGCGAAAATGTATTACTCAATTGTTGAGCTTGTCCTGTTCCTGGGTCTCCCATAATTTTTTCCTTTTATACTATTATTTAGGTTGTTCCGTCCCATTTTCTGATTGTGAAACTAAAAGTTACTTGTCCTCCTGTTTCATTTCCGATAATAGTAATAGAAGCTTGCTTTTCACTTTGTGTATTTTGTTTACCTACTACTTGGAATGCAAATCCTTGTACAGTTACACTTTGTGCGGCCTCATTATCTCCAATAAATGCTGGCACTGTTGGTTGTCCTGTTACTCCTTGTGTTGCAACCAGACTAGCTACATCAGAATCAGATAATACAGCTGTATATCCTAATGTGTTATTTGCGTTTTGAAAATTAAGAGTTGTAGGAAGAATACCAATAGGCGTGCTTGCATCATGTGTTTGTCCACTGGTGTTCGCTATTTGTACAACAGGAACTCGTCCTAAATTACTTAACCCTTTAGGCATAGTCATTAATTTATATTTTAATGCTTGTGTTTCATCAGGTAATGCTTCCATAACTGG
Organism: Candidatus Pacearchaeota archaeon; assembly: GCA_002690445.1. The sequence continues at coordinate 12,784 of NZER01000241.1, read as the reverse complement.
CATACTTTCTATAGCTGCGCCATAATATGCTGTTCCTAATGGATGATCTGTATTATACAAATCATAATCTACTTCATCATCTGCTAATGCAAAATGTGTAATTTTAAACTCGTTTTGTCCTCGTGCTAATAATTCTCTACCTTTTTTAGTAAGAACTGCATCTACTGTCACTGAACTGTTATCTAAATATCCCATGTTTAATCCCTCTATTTTTAATAAATATGTATCATAGACAATTTTCTATACGTCCGTTTAATTTAGTTTAATATATTAATCAATCGTACTGTGTTGTGTCTATTATTGGCGGTGTATCATTAATAGTAGTAGTTGGACCAACTATTAAAATATTACTTGGACTCGATGCAGGCGCTACTTGTAAATTTACATCTGGATTTTGTGTATACACAATCTGATTTGGATTTACTGACCAGACTTGAACTACGGGCGAATATCCAATACCAACTTCACCAGACCTTTGATTAATTCCTGGGCCGGACAGCTGACAGCCACCAAAGAATAAATTATCTAATGAAGCACGGTTATCATCACGATATCCAACTTCTACTAACGACTGGCTATACCACATATCCATTGACTGACTTAACGCATATTGTTCATTTCTCAAAAATTTTGTAGTTGTAAGAGCGCCTGAGCCTGTGCTGTAATGATTAACTCTTTTGTTGAAAATAGTACTAGGACGTGGTGTATTAAAATACGGTATGATTACACTATATCCGGTCTTTTTAAATGACTGGATCATTGAAATTGCATCAATTTTTATCGATTGAGTACCTGTTTCGGCTGGATTTGCTTCCCAATAAAATTCAACTGTTATATTTGTTCTTTCTTGTATATGTATATCTTTAAATGAAAATCTATCTGTCTGTTCATTTGCGCCGGTATATGTAAAGCTCGTTAGTTTATCTCCTAGAGTTCTGCCATTAAACTCGGCTGATGCTGATACTATATGTCGAGTTCCATCATCATGTTCGGAATGTTGTCCATGGACATTATTTGGTGTTGTTAATATCTTGCAATATATTATAGATTTTCCGCTAGCTTGACTATCTTTATGAGTAATATCAAAATGCAAATCTCTTATTGTATCATATCGACAATAAGTGTTAAATTGCACACGTACTTTATCTGTATGTGATGGAGATGCGGCTAGCTGGGTTTCATTTATATAAAGGTTATCATTTGCGTCAAGAGCATCTGGGTTCCAATTTGTCCAATGATGATTATCATTTCCTGGTTTGATTACTGTATAAGCTGCTGTCCGTGACCCCGATACAGTTGGAGCTTCATCCACTGGCCATATTTCTTTTTGAAAATAGTCTGACGCAAATGATGCAGATGTATCAACTTTTACAGTATACTTATTAGTTACAGAGAATACATTATCTCCAGAAAAATTTGGAGGGGATGTTGTTTCAGCTGTGTATGTATGATACTCTCCAGAGCCGGATGGTATAGGAGTTGGTACTTGTGTCTCATAATGAAATGATTCACGGGAAGGTTTTTTTGTTAAACGAACTTTAGTTCTTTCTAATGCATGAGGCTCTACCAATAATCCTACTGCTTCATCAACACGTTCTGGCAATAATTGTTCTATTTGATGGAATAGTCCAAAGTCGAATTGACTAAATATTCTCATATACGCATTTATATCATTTTTGTCTGTATATTTCTTCCAGTAATCTTTCGAAAAATGTATTAAGTCTGGATAATCCATTTCATATTCGTCATCTGGGTCGCCTATATAATCATCTAGTTCTGCATCTCCAATTTGATTGTATATATCTTTATTAATTTGATCGGCCATTGAATAAAACAATCCTAATTTGGGAGAATCTATTGGCGAAAAATCAAATTTACTACGTTCGGCTGTATTTGTTGTTGATAATTGTCTCACTAATTGATTATCATCAAATCTAATTTTTTGAGACCTAGGATTATTACCTCCTAAAGATATTCCTTGTACATAATATGTTTCTTCTACTGGCTCATAATTACCACGTTCTGGGTTGACTGGGGTTGACCATGTCATTGTACCACCTGGGTCTGGGTCATACATGGCTGCATAAGAGCCTGTCGTATCGGTTAATGAATCTGAAAAATCTTTAATATGATTTGCTGGATGTGATGATGATAATATTGTATTTGGTGTTGTCGAATGATCAACTGCATTTAAATCTGTTCCTAATGGATAATGTCTTACTAATGTATCATATGAACTACTTGGTGATAGACTTGATACATATGATGTAGGATTCAATGTATGTAAATCAAATGTTTTTTGGTCAAGCTCTTCTAACCACTCCCTATATTCTTGCATTGAACCTGAGAAAGATATAATATCTGCAAGGGCTGTTCCTGATGTTGTTCCTGTAAGTAAATGTTGTAAATAGCTATTAACGTTATATACATTAGTATTTGTTCCAGAGCCTGTATATCCGCCTAAAAAATGGTTTAATGTCAGTCCTGGGTCCTCCCAATACGTGTAATGACTACTAAATGTTGGTTTTATACTTAAACTTGCAGAATGTATAATTTTTTGTGATATATAGTCAGATGCTTTTTGTACTTGTACATGATATGTTGTAACTACGTTTGTAGTTTCATTATAACTTCCGTCATCTGTTGTAAAATAATATCTTAAGTTCCAAAAATCTCCATCATATATTGGAACCCAATCTGTCGATCCTGTCATTGGAATAAGCGTTCCTGTTCCGCCACCTTGTACTAAATGTACTCTTCCATAATTACTACTACCTGAATATGAACCTGTATATTCAATTGCTATATGACTCTTTATTCTATTATCTTTACCTGGATAAGTATAGTTGGCGGCAGACGTCCATAACAACATACTTTCTGTAACTGCAGGCTTGAATCTAAATTCCTTAGTTTGAACAGGTATATCGTCTCCACTACTAAGTCCTTCTCGTACAAATCCCCATTCGCCTATATCGGTATTACAATAATCAGATATAATATTAATAGCTTCTTCATTATTAAATTTTAATGCGTACGTAAATCTATCTTCAATTAACGTTGGTACATCGCCCGAAACTTTAGGTCCACCATATTCTCTAATACTTAATAAAGTTTGCGGAATACCATATGTATTCATTAATGCTTTAACCGATCTTGCAGTACCTTTAGTTTTAAGTAGATATGGTAAATTGTTAACTATCCTACGCCAAACTTCGTTTGTTATATCTTCATCTGTTTTGGAAAATATTGAACCTGTTGATTGAAATGAGCCAGAACTATTAACACCTAATTTATATTGCCATAATGATGATGCCTGTTTTCCATTAATTAATTTCCATCCTAATGATTTTGCAACTTGAAATAAAGTATCTTTACTATGACCCAATTTAGGATGTTCAATTGGATGATATGTTTTAGCTAATGTATCGGCATGAGAATATAGGATATCAAAATGATGTCCTATCATATTCACAAATAATTCATACTGACTATTATTGGTATCTAATCGTATGTGTTCTGGTATTGTACGTACTAATGCATTATTATTTTCGTTATCATAAAATGATGCAGAAGCTTCAAGTCCAGTAAACCATGCTGTTCCAAGACTTGATGTAGTATGATGTAATTTATACTGGCCTGTTCCATAACTACCAGAAATATATTTAGGAAAAGGAGTAATTTGATATGCATTAGCACCTATATACCCTCCCTCTAATCGTAGTTGATTTTGTTTATAGTCATCAACCGTGTCATATGTGGATTGGTGTGTAAATAAACTTGAAGTAGAATCATTATACAACCAGCGTTCGAATCCATCAAATGTACCTACAACCTGATTTTTTCGTTCTTTATTTAATGTTACACTATTTTGTAATGAACCGGTATTATCTCCAGTTACTTCTGCTAGTTGCGATAATTGTTGGTCATAAAATTCTATAAGTTGAAGTTTATATTTAAAATTTGCAATCCTTTCTTTAGCAGATGAAAAGTGCACAAAGTTTTCAAATTCCGAATAATTGATTCCTAAATTAGTGCCTGCTAGAGATCCACTAAATAAAGTATCAACAATTTGTTGTGATGTTGATAAATTACTACCTAATAAGTCATTCCATGATTTGAAATTAGTTTCTGTTATTGTACTATATTTAGTTTCAACATCAAAATTTGCTTGACGTATTTTAAATGCATCTGATACTTCTTTACCTGTAAATTCAACGTCATCCGAAAAAGGGTCAGCTGTTTCTATTGCAATCCATGCAGTTCGGCCTTCAATTATGTTATTTCTTAAAGGCTTTAATAATTTCAGACGTAATCCATCAGGATGTGTCCAAGAACCTTGTTGAACAATTGTATATACTTCTCCGCGGCCGAAATTGATAACAAGATTGCCATCTCGAAGGTCTACAGCTGTAGATAAGTCATTAAGATATTCTTCACGAGCATTTTTAATTTGTTCACTACTGCCTATAACTGATCTTATATACATCTCCGTACGGTCTGGTGATATTTCTTCAATATAAAATCCTGGATCATCTACATTTCCTACTCTGTTCTTATGAAAATTATATATTATATGGAATTTGCCTGCTAATGCATCTACCTTATCAACAATTTGAGATAGATTGATAGATACATTGTCTTCTGCCTTTGCATGTGAAATATTGTAGACGCTATGTATATGTATGGCCGGATCGCCTTTGGAATATAAATGGGCTTCTACTTCAGTATTGGGATTGTCGCCTATAGTATGGGGTCTGAGTTGAAGATTCGATCTGTCAATAATTTCGTCAGTCCATTTGATTGCGTGTATTGCACCATCATATGATCTTATTTCTTCTTTATTTGCAAATCTATCTAATGACATAATTTATCCTTAAGGATTTGGGTCCACTCCTGGTTCGACATCACCTTTTCCTAATTCTTCTGCATTATGTACTAAATAATCATATACATAATACACACGTTCGTTATCTAATATTAAACTATATACAGTATCTACTGTCGTATCACATTTAGATATTATATTAAGTACTTCTGTTTTTCCGTCTTTAATTAAAACATCTCCTACGTCTAAAATATTTGATTCAACACCATGATATTCCCAAGTTTCATGTGGATTAATTGCTTTCCACCCTTTTTCAGTTTTGAAAGGATGTTCTTTAGTAACAAAATATTTAGAATTATTTAATGCATATACTTCATGTTCTCCTGGATGTATATTTATCTTTTCAACTGTCGATACTCCATTTTCACTTTTAACAATATCACCTATCTCAATTTGATCAATTCTTTTATATAAACCACTTGGTAAAGTAATTAATGTTTCTCCTACGAAACAGAATCCACCTGTTGAGCCACCTCCACCAGTACCTGTGCCACCACCTGTTGTGCCGGAGGCCGGAGGGTTGCCTGTTGAGCCTCCTGTAGTGTTGCCTCCTCCATACCCGTATATAGGAGGAACAGCATTGACAAACTCTGTATCTGGAGCATCTACTGTGCCGCCATCCATATTTGTTCTATTCCATATCATATATTGTTTCAAAGTTGGTCGATTACTAGTATTGCCTAATGATGTATAATTATCTGCATTAGTATCTGAACATATCTCCATTTTATATTGTCCTATTGTATATCCTGACATTATACTAGTATACTGATATACCCGTGCTATTACAGGTGGATTATTATCTGCGTTTGGAAATGTTAAAGTAGTTATCAAAATAGGAGGTATAGCTATTGGGTTAGTGGAAGTGGATCCACCTAATGATAAATTTTCAGGATGAAAAATAACCCATGACGATCCTTCTGACTGGGGCCAGTATTTTTCTACTATTGTTTTAGCTGAGTTTGGCCAATTGATTATCGACGTTTCCCATGGATCAGTGTCTCCTGAGTAAGTCCACAACCTCAATCTAATGTATTGGATCATTAGCCACATACGTTCTATATATGTACGGCCGATTTGGTTTTTAATAAAATCTACCGAAGTTTGTACTAATTCGTTACTTGCAGGATTTGAACTAATATTTTGGATAGCATCGCTTTGTGGTATTATTTCTAAATCCCATGTTTCTTGTAAAAAGTCGATATATGTGTGAGAACTTTGATTATTTGGTCCGTTTGTCCATCGATTTATATCTGATTGATTAATCTGCGATACTGCAGTTTGGGTAGCTATTCTAGATGTTATTTCACTTTTTAATGCAGTCACGGCTGTCAGCCATACATCAATATCAGCAAGAAGATTAATTACGTCTTGACTAGTATTATGAAATATATCTAAAGATTCTCGTACATCTCTATCGAATGGAGTATCGTTATATGTTCCGTCTTCAGATAATGTATTAGGGATTGTATTCAGTAGAGCAATATCATCTCCCCAGAGTGGCACTTCTTTTGGATATTTTGATAAGCCTGCGGTCCAATATTGGTCTGAATACAGAAGCGCGTTATTTAAGTTTAAATTTTGAGTTGCTGCATCATATACGGTATCTCCGTATGTTTTATAGTAAAACTCGTTGACTTGAAAAACAGGATCTATTTGTATATTTGCTTGATCTAAAAACAGATAGGAAGGAATATGTAATGCAACGCTTCCATGACTTCCTTGGTTCATTACAGCTATCGATGAGGAAATTATATCGACAGATGTTGGGCCGAATCCTTTATCTTCTCCTTCGTAAAATGCGAAATCATTATATCCGTCTTGTACTACATCAATTAGATTTTGATCGGCCTGCATTGCAATCAATTTCCAGAAACTTCTATCTGAGTCTATTTCAGTTCCTTCTGTATAATCATTCGTTCCCTGTGGCCCGCCAAATGGTCCTAACTTTAACCTCCATGCATTTTCTCCTGTGTCTGAGTCTGTTACCCATATTTTCTGCATGTCGTTTTTAACTTCACTAGCGGCTTCCGCATGTAGTCCGGACACAAAGGTCATACTACCCAATGTATCTTTTAACGCGTCCCCATCGACGAGAAAACAGTCTAATTGTGATATTAAGGTGTCTGTGTTTATTAGGGAGCCAGTTGCAGCTGAGCCGGTTGAAGCCGGAGGAGGCGGAGCGCTTGATTCAACATAGTTTCCATAATATTTTACAGACCCTGCAGGCTCATATGGATTCCATATATCTTGATTGAACATGTCTCCTTCGAAGGTTCTATCCCACCATAACCTGTAATCCCGGGATCTCAATGGATCATTATTGCTCCAAGTCCCGTCTTGATTTTCATACGATCCTGGGTGATTGAAATCGTGCCAAACAGGGGCCCATCCGCTGGAGTCACTTAAGTTCATGCAAATTCCCGATTCTACTAAATAATCCGTAAAATCTCTTTTGTTTTGGTCAGTCATGGTGCCCCACCAGTTTATTTCAACGTCATATCCATTTAATTCATTATAATATCGTATCAAATTGGGACTATCAGTAGCTACTTTCCAGAATTGTCCGTACTGCATCATTTTCAAATGGCCGCCGTCATTCTTACACATTAGTTGTCCTTCAAATTTCTCTCTTAACTTTTCTTTCCAGGTTTGAGTTTCATACACCGTTCCCAAATATGGATTGGGGAGATACTTATTTTCGTCATTATCCCAGAATGAATCTTGGCTCGATGGAGACCAATAATCTCCTGGGTCTCTTTTAAATGGAGCCTTTTGTTGATATCCTGAACGAAGTCGTGTTTGATATGTCCAGATATGATCTAGAGTTACTAATTTACGTCTATTAAATTCTGTTTTTGCAGATTCATTGACTTCGACATTATCAGTATTTCTAATTCCGCCTAGTATCTGTATGTCATATCTATTATAGTCTTCATCAGTTGCTTCTTGGATGTCATCATACGTAACTCCTTCTTGAACTAATAATACTTCTAATGTTTTATAATTTGGTATTGGATGCGCAACGCCATCCTTTATATAATACACACAAAATATAGTATTTGGCCTGCTGTCTAATCTCCAATTGGTTGGCCCACGCTCAAGATATTGTGCATGAATATCAAACTCATTTATATCGCCGGCTGCTAGAAACATTGTTGGTGGCTTTAATGGCGGTGGTTCATATTGTATTTCTGGTGTTGTGAAATGTGACCATGACCGATCAATTAAACTGTTTATAGATGCAGCCGATCCTGATGGTTCTAACGAATAAAGACTGTATTCAACTAATTGTGCTCTGTTAGCTCCCCATTCTGGGTCGGTAGAAATTTGTAGGTGTTTTGTATTTGTGTCACGATCGACTGGATGTGACCAGGCTAGCCAAGAATCGGTAGAAAATTGGTCATCTTGTCCTCCCCCCTCGTCTCTCTGCTCTCCTGTATGTGCTTTTGATTCGTCAAATTCTTCGTTCGGCATATTATTTCACCACTTTAAAATAAAAATCATCAAATGTTTGTGTATCATCATATGAGCTAGTTGCTCTAGTTATTTTCAACATTATTTTATAGTATCGTTCTGGCATGAACGAATCCATTCTTAATTTCATAAAACTTCCGTTACTATCACAATCTACTTTTGATGCTGTAGTATCAAATGGTATTAATGTTTCGTCAGTAACTGAATCTATTATGCTATAATAACTAGATGTTGGAAGTCGTTCTGCTGTTAAATAAAAAGACGATGTTCGAAATGTCTTGTTCGGATATTCTGGCCTTACTCCTATTCTGAATTTAGTAATCTCTGATGTACGATATTCTGATTTAATATTTTTAAAGTAAGGAGTATATGTTTCAGAGTCTATTTCTGAAACGGAACTTGAACCTACATTTGTTACATTATTCCATGCAACTTCCAATCTAGGAACAAATATTGTATGAGATTCTCTTCCGAAGAATTTTAAATTACCTAATACTTCGCCTGATTGTTCGTCGCTATGAGGTCTTTTAATGATAAAACCATAATTAGATATACTTCCTGATAGCCAATTTGCTACAATATCTGTTACGTTCATTCTAATATCTGGAACTTCGTTTTTAAATGATTGAGACACTCCAAAACCTGAGCCTGTAATCCATGAGCCTCCTCCAAGTGTTTCGGTTGTTCCTTGTACAGTACCTGAACTTGGTACTGCAGGAGTACCTATACTTGCTCCAGATCCTGTCGCCCATCCATCTTCTACATCATCACTTGTTTTATAGTACCAAGATGCTCCATATTTTTGTATTGGCTCATCAGCAAAATTTCCATTTCCATTTGTCCATGATTCAGATATTGGAAAAGCTTCAATCTTATATTCTTGTAATAAATCAGATGCATCGGCTGCCTTTAGACTAAGATATACAGATGCAGAGGCCGCATGAGCTGCAACCTTAGGTATATCACCAGCAACAATTGATGATGATAATGTTGTTATTTCTTTTCCAAAGTCTATTAAAAATCTAGTATTATATTGATTGGTTTGAATAATACCATTTAGTTTAGACCCTGAAGCTATTTTTGTAAGTTCTAGTATTTGATCAATACCTGTATTTTGTTTTGGGTATCTTTCATACAATGTTGTATCTTTTTCTGCGTAAAATAATCTATACATAATTTATCCTTTAAGGTTTGATAACTCTTCCTTTAATATCTAAATTAGGATACTTAATTTCAAATATACAAGGGTCTAATGACGGATAAATAATATTATTTCTAGTTGCTGCAGCAATATTATATACAACATTTGAATATCCGGATTTGGTTGTATTTTGAATGTTTATTGTCGGTACACTTTGTACACCTTCAACTTGATCTAATTCAGATGTGAGCTCTGATATATTAATACTTCCATTTATTTGCATTTTATCAGTATGTAACAGCATTTTTAATCTATCAATACATCGTGTAAGTACTTCATCGTTATTATATCTTGCTTTTGGAATTATTTCAAAATTTACAATAAGGTTGACAATATGTGCAGACTTAATACTAATCGCATCAGTTAGCATTCTAAATTCTGATAGGTATGTACGTATATTTTCTTTTAGTGCATTATTTGGTGATACAAGATTGTGATCAGAATCATACCCCAATAAATATAAATTTAATGCTAATGGGTTTGCGATAGTGTCTCTTGGATAATCAATATCTTGAGTATTTTGTTGAGTATCTCCAATTACATATGCTTTTGCTACTGCGCCATATTTTGGTGGCAATGCATATATTCTGGCAATATAATCTTCTCTGGTTATTATTCTATTTTGTGCTGCAAAAGATGCAATTGCATTTTGACGTATACTTTCTATAGTCTGTTTTTCTGTGCCGCCTCTTGCTGGTTCTGGATTATTAACTGCAACTGAATCTTTAACAATAGATAAATCAACCGTCGAATTATCATTTAGATATGTTATAGAATTTATGTTGATAATTGTATTAACTCCTACATTATCCTTTATGCCTCCGCCTATAGTATATTTAACAGTCAATGTTTCATTATTAGGTGCCAATCCATAAGTACTAGTAGCTAAGAAATTAGATGGATCTAAATTAGATGTAGTGGTTCTTCGTAAATATTCTAGGCCTGAACCAACATTTTTTGGATTTGGTATGATTTCTTCATCTGCATCAGAACTTATGCCTGACCCAAATTGCAATTCTGTCGTTAAATCAGATCTAACTCTTGATATATACCGTCTTGGTGTTTTTCGTAATTTTAATATATATGGTACAGTACTTCTATGTTGAGATAAACTAGGGTCATTATATTCAATGTTAGCAATATCTTCAAACACTGTGTCTTGGGCTAAATAATTAACTTCATACCATGGTTGTCCTGTATCACTTGTTACTGATAGTATTTCTAACACATTAGTTTCTGGTATTAATATCTTATCATATTGTTTAGGGTCATCAAATGCAAACTCACGTGTTACAACTTCTCCAGAGACAACCGTTGTTTGTTTCTTAAGTAAATAATATGTGATATTACCTGAGCCGTCAGTTTCGTAAACAGAAACGTCTGGGTTGTCATTAAAATCTATATTTTCGGCTGTTCTAAATAGTTTATCATCCCCCGTTAATACTTCCATACCATTTTGTATAGACAATGCATAAGTGTAATCAGGCCTTGCAGCTTCTCCAGCACCTATTGCTGGCACTAATTGATATACATCCAACTTACAATGTGCTGGAGAATTTAATCTTGGTCTATACCCAAATAATTGAGACAACATCAATACATTTTGTTCTTCTTGAGCTCCTGACAATAATGATTCTCTAAAAGCTTGATCTGTATAATATGATAATACATCTCCTACGTAAGACGCCATCTCCATAAACATCATTCCTGGTGATGATTCATTAAAGTCTTGGTATGTGTTCGGAAAATATTGTTTTGTGAATGTTATTAGATTTTGTCTAAATTGTGCAAAATCTTTTCCTAAATACCGTATGTCCTTTTTAACTAAATCTGCCATTTTATTTATATCCTATTATATTCCAAATGAACCTACTTGAATTAACCCCGAAGTTGATGCATCCGGTATTATGTCAATAATTGTAATTTCATTTTCATTAGCCATTATATTAATTACAAGATTTGCTCCAGTCGCTCCAACTTGGAACTGTATCTGAATATCAACCGTATGTATATCAATGTTTTGTACGACTGTAATATCATTAACTACAATATATGGCAACCAACGTGCGATGTCTGCTATTAAAGTCTCTTTTAAAAAATCAATCATACTCTCTGTGTTTTGTTTGAATACTGATTCTCTAATACGTGTTCCAAAATCTGGTTGCATGTATCGCTCGCTTTTGTAAGTTAACAATAAATTTTTTAGATTTGATATTGCCTGTTCTTCTGTAGAATATGATTGTGCAAATACAGATGCTCCTCCTTTAGTTCCGCTATTATAATTATCCCCTGGAGGTTGTTGTGAGCCCGAAATAGCTATTAAGTTGGTGTTATATGCGGGCGACGACTTATCCATAGGTAGTAAAATACCTATTGCTACATCTGGTGTTTCATTAACAGGTTGATATTGGTATATTGCTCTGGCCACTATTTAATGCCTTTCTTTTTATCTATTGCTTTCATAAGTGCTGAATAATCTTTTGTCATTATGCCGACCGTTTTTGCAACATTTTCATTCTTCATGTCAATGGGATTGCCATTGGTATCTGTTGTTGCTAATAATTGTTGAGAGCTCTTTTGTGTACCGAATGATTCTGCCATACTTGAGTCATATGTCATTGTTGGATATGATTCCATTTCTGATATGATGGGTTCTTGATTCATTGAGCTAAAATCGGTTGATGTAGCTGTTTCATTTAATAAATCATTTAACATGCTATTTTTAGTATAAGTCTTTTTCTTTCTAGCTTTAATTTTATAAGGGTCAGACTGACGTTCTACCATCTTATGTAAATCTATGCCATGATTAATAACTTGTTTGTGATTAGGTTTTTTTTGCTCATTAAGTGCTTCTTTAACTGCAGCTTTAACTTCCTCTCTGATAACTTTACGTAATATCTTTACGAATGATTTTGTTTCCATAGAATACTCCTTTTTAATAAATATGTTTATGATAGAGTTCTGGAAATAGTTTTTATGTGATTGCTCCTAAGCCAACACCTGGACCTGTAGTTGCTCCTGCACTCATTCCTTGAGTTGGTATTCCAGGAGCTACTACTGTTGTAACAAGTCCTGATTTTATATATTTATCAATTGCCTTTGTCATTTCTTTTGCAAAGATGGCTTCTATATGTGCTGCTTTTAAATAATTATCAATTGCAATTGTCATATCTCTTGCAAAGATTTCATCTATATGTTCTTGGCTTCTACCTGATCTCATA
>NZER01000240.1 GCA_002690445.1 Candidatus Pacearchaeota archaeon | reverse complement strand
GGACATTGTGCCGGATTGGAGACGTAACACCGCGCAGTCAATGATGGAGTTGGCCACGGACTTGGTTGACCACTTGCGGGATACTTACGAAGACCTGCCGCCCCATTCAAAACCGATCTTGTTGGGCATTTTATCCGACAAAATAAGGGACTTGACCAGCGAAGGAGGGCAAGTTGTGCAACACCAGCACGTTCACATTAACCACGCGGACGTTAACGCCTTGATTTCCGGCACGGCTGGCAAGAAATAGCCCCGGCAGGGCAGGGGAGTGGTAGTGCGCCGCGGGTCTGGTACAATTGCCCCGTGAAATGGCAAAAAATGGGGGTAATACACAATAAATGTTATATTTCGTTGGTGAAAATCTCACCCCACGCAGACAGGCAGGGAAAAAAAATCCCCTGCCCTGCTGGCCAAAATGTCCGAAGGGCGGGGGGGGAGCCGAAGGCTCTATAGTTAGTTTTAAGTATAACGGATTTCGACATAGAAAATTTTTTTACAAAAAGGAGTGGCTAATACGTCTGGATGAGAGTAATAAGTTTTTGCAAATGGCGAGGAAAAAAGGAATGACCAAAGAATTGCAAATAGTAGCCTTTAAAGGGGGTATTGAGGCAGTCATTGAACGCTTTTCTGCTGAATTTGATCTTAACTATAGTGAGATGATTGGAGTTTTAGAGGAAACAAAATTTTGGCTTTTATTAGAATCAGTTGATCTTGTCTCCGATGAAGAAGAGGAAGAGGAGGAAGAAGAAGATGATGATGGAGAAAGTTGGAAAACTGATAGTGCCACCTAAATATGCTTTCACTATTCTAGAACTATTAGTTGTACTTACTATAATAACAATACTAACTTCCCTTTTAGCAGCGAGTTTTGCTGAAGCAAAAATTGCTGGACAAAGGGGAGCATGTTTGGCTAATTCAAGAACTGTTGAGTCATTAAATTTAATTGGAGTACCAGTAGTGTATCCTCAAAAACGACCATTTCCGTATTCTTCTAGATTTGAAGGAAAGGAAGGGTATGTCGAAGTACAGTTTCCATATGGTCGAAAAGAAACCATTCTTTTTGTTAATTGTTTTGATTGTCATAACATAGATGATCCTTGGGAACCCGTATATGAATTAATTACTGTATATTAATATGGCATTTCAGCCAACGGAACATCCGGTTCTGGCACTTCCCTCTAAAGAGAGAATGCTGGAATTTAAAAAACGAGGTAAGAAGGGGCTTGACGAGTTGGTTGAGCTTCTTGAAAAACGCGAAGAACTAATCAGGTTGGAAAGAAACGATCCATTTAGATATGGATACGAACCTCCAAACTGGAAAGACACAGATGAGTTATGGGAAAAATCTTCTGAACTATTGATCCAAGGTGGAAACCGTGCCGGGAAGTCTGAATATGCCGCTAAAAAGGTGGTTCGGATGCTTGCTGATAAAAAGAACGCAAAAGTGTGGGTACTTGGAATGACGGCACAATCCTCCATTCGAGATCAGCAACCTTTGGTTTACAAATATATTCCAGAAGAGTGGAAAGTTTTAAAGAAAACCAAAGTTCAGAACGTCAGTTATAGCCAGAAGAACGGGTTTACAGAAAACACGTTTGTTTTACCAAATGGAAGTCAATGTTGGTTTATGAATTATTCGCAAGAGATGCGGGTAATTGAGGGTGGAGAGGTTGATTTAATTTGGGCAGATGAGCTTGTACCTCTTCAATGGATTGAAACCTTACGATTTAGATTGGTTACTAGAAGCGGAAGATTGATTATTACCTTTACCCCAGTAGATGGTTATACTCCTACCGTAAAAGAATACGTGAATGGAATGAAGATTTTGGAGACGAAACCAAGTCCTCTGCTTCCAGACGGTGTAAATGTGCCGGGATGTGAGATTGGACACATGCCGTACATTGCCAGAGGAAGGAAAGACAATAGCCACATAATATGGTATTTCACTTCCATGAATCCGTACAACCCGATTTCTGAAATGGAAAGAACCTTAAAGGGAGACACCTCCATCCAGATAAAATTACGGGCTTACGGGTTTGCCCAAAATCTCACAGGCAATCAATTTCCTAAATTTTCCCACAGTCATATTTTAGCCCCTGAAGAGATACCAAAAGAAGGCACAAACTATTTAGCCGTTGACCCAGCATGGAGCCGAAACTGGTTTATGCTTTGGTTGAAGGTAGACGAAAAAGGAAGAAAATACATCTACAGAGAATGGCCAGATCGGAAATCTTATGGAGAATGGGCTATCCCCGGCGAAAAACCAGACGGGTCTATTGGGCCAGCACAAAGCGTTGGTGGAGGCAGAGGCGTGGAGGAAATCAAAGATATTGTGGAAAATGCCGAAAATGGTGAGAAGTTGGAGGAACGATATATTGACCCCCGTGCCGGGGCAACCCAAGCTGCCGGAAGAGATGGAGGAACCAGCATTATTGACTTGCTTGAAGAAGGAGAAAAGCCTATGTACTTTCTCCAAGCGGCTGGAATTTCCATCGCTAACGGATTAACCATAATTAATGATTGGTTAAACTATGACCAGAACGAACCTATATCGGTTTTAAATGAACCTAATTTATACATTAGTTCAGATTGTGGAAATCTGATTTACTCTCTACAAGAATGGACAAGTAGAGATGGAGAAAAAGGTGCAACAAAAGACCCAGTTGATGCGTTAAGATACTTGGCTGTTATGGAACCTATCTTTGTTTCAGACAGCACTTTTGCTGCTTCAAAAGTTCAAGGATATTAAAAAATGGATACAAGTAGTGACAAGTTAGTTGAACATCAGGATACACCGGATGTGTCTGAACTAACCAAGGAATATGTTCGGAGCCTACATGATGGGTATTCGATGACTAAAATTTCAGAAGCCGATAATATTCGGCTAACCCGATGGACGGGTCAGAGCGACGATGGGAAAAAACACAGTAAAAATCTTTCAGAGGGAAGTCAGGCTTTTCCGTGGGAGGGAGCGAGTGACACTAGGATTCCTCTTGCGGATTCTATTATTAATGATTGCGTGGATGTCCTTACTACATCAGCTAGTCGAGCTACTTTAAAAGTAGCCGCTACTGAAATAGGAGATTTGGAACAAGCGGCTGTTGCTAATAAAATGATGCATTGGCAATTGGATACTAAACTGTACCACACAATTAACAGAGAATCAGAATTATTAGCCCAACACGGTTTACAATATGGATGGAGCGCACTATTTGTAGGGTGGGAACAAAGAGTGGCGTTAAAACCTGTTCCAATAACTATGGAGCAGATTGCTCAAATGCTTGATCAACTAGAGCAAAACGATCCTCTTCGAGATTTTCCAGAAATCATTGCTGATCCAGATAGAGAAGATGAGGCTATCGCAATTATAAAAGCCCAATATCCTAACGCTACGGACAAGGAAGCCAGAAATGCCATTAAAGATTTGCGAGAAACCGGACAGACTACAATTCCGGTTGCGTATATTGCGGTTAATCAACCGACAATAGTTGCGTTAAAACCTTGGGAAGACATAACCTTCCCCCCAGAGACAACTGATCTTCAATCCGCTAGAGTGATATTTAGAAGAGTGTTTTTAACTGAAGCAGAACTTCGGGCTAGAGTCGTTGATGAAGATTGGGATGAGAATTGGGTTGAGAAAGTTATCAACACCGCTGGGAAATCCGTGGAATTTTTCGAGTTTTCTCAAAGCATTACTAATCTGTCTATAAACGATACGATAACTAGACAGGACAATCTCATAGAAGTTGTTTATGCATACACAAGGCAAGTTAATGAAAACAACATGCCGGGTATTTATTACACAATTTTCAGTCCAATATACACAAAGGATGATTCTGGAAACGATATTTACGCCAAACATGAACTACTGGATTATGTTCATTGTCGCTATCCGTTTATTGAATATAGGCGTGAACGGCTTAAAAGGCGTGTAGTAGAGTCCCGTGGAGTTCCAGAAATATGTGAGACTTGGCAAAATGAAATCAAGACTCAACGAGACTCGGTATTTGATTCCACATCCTTTGAAACTCTTCCACCTATCATGGTGAATAAGAGGATTGGATTAGCTAACAAGGTTGGCCCGGCAGTTCAACTTCCCGTGACTAAACAGGGAGATTATGAATTTATGAAGCCACCACCACGAACACCCAATACAGCATTGAATCTTATTGAAATCGTGGAAAGACAGGCAGACAGTTATTTTGGTAGGGCAAACGAACGTGTGCCTCCAGTTCAAACCCAGTTAAAGCAGCAACGCATGGTGAATAACTGGTTAACAACTTGGACTGAAGCCTATCAGCAAATGTTTTCTTTGTGTTTGCAATTTTTGTCTCCAGAAGAAATGCAAAAGATTACTGGTTCTGGAACGATTCCTAAATCAGACATGATGCAATTTGATTTTGTATTGAAGTATGATGTTAGAGAATTGGATACAGAATATGTGGACAAGAAACTGGCAACAATAAGTCAGTACGTTATTCCACAGGATGCTGGTGGAGTCTTGGACAGAAATAAACTAATTGGTATGGTGACTAAAGCCATTAGTCCCGACATTGCCGAGGAACTAATTATAGACCAAACTACTGCCAGCCAAAAAATGTATAACGATGTTAAAACCGAGATTGGTTTAATGATGCTTGGAAACGAAGCTACTTATGTAGAAAACGATCCGGCAGCTAAAACAAAAATGCAATATGCACAAGACATCGTATCGAGAAATCCTAAAGCACAGTCAGCGTTACAAGGAGATGAGGTTTTCCAACAACTATTTGAGAACTACTCCAAGAATCTCCAAATGTCGATTATGCAAGAAGAGAACAAGACTATCGGTAGAATTGGAGTTAATCCATTAACTTGAGAAGATTCGGATTAACTGAATGTACTTTATTAGTTTTAGTAGTAACTATACTACTGCTATTGATATTTTTAGTATTCCCAACATATGATTAATTTATCTCATTTTCAGTTTGATTCAAACCCTCTTTGGGATGACATATTAAAGCGTTTAGAGAATATGATTGAGGTGGAAGTGTCGGAAGCCCTTATACAAGAGATGGATAAGGAGATCAGAGGCCATCAATGTGGAAGGGCAGAAGCCTTGACTGATTTTAAGCACTCTTTAATTGAGGCGTGGGAGAATGCTAACCCAGATAAAAAAGTTAATTTTGATGCTTGACAAAAAAACTAGTTCTATTTTAAATTTTCGTAACTTTTGGTTCGTCAATAGAATCATTGGGATTTACGGGTTTCTGCGTATCCTTAAAAACGCTGTTTGCCTAACTTGCAGGGCTTGAAACTAGCATGAGTGAAAAAACAGTAGAGGGAGAAAGCAGCACTCCCGAATCGACGGAAGCTGCACAGACGAACATTGGTGAACTTTTGGACACCGATGGGTTGGCAAACCAATTGGAAAGGATGTTTGGTGAGCCAGACGAACCCGCTGCGGAAAGTGCGGGAAATGAGGAATCGCCTCCTGTTGAAGATGAGCCGAGTGGTGAGTCGGAGGGAGAAGCTGAAAGTGATCTTTCTCAAGTTGAAGAAGAACCTTCTGCGGAAGTTGAACAGGTAGAGGAGAATGTTGAGGAAACGAAGGAGAATCCCCATAAAGGACTCCTGAAGAGAATTGACAAGCTAACTGCCCGTCGAAAAGAAGCTGAAGGTAGGGTTGATGGTCTGGAAGACGAGATCAAAGACCTCCGTGCGGAATTGGATAGCAAGGATGATTTAAGTGATCTTCCTAGAGTTGCATCTGATAATCCATATTCCCATCTAAAATCCATGTCGGCAGTTAGTAAAGAAGTCGAACAGGCCGAAGAGATAATAGAATGGGCAGAAGACAATTCAGATGGAACTGACGTTACCAATTCTCAAGGGGAGGAAGTGTCATATTCCAGAGAGGATGTGGCACAGATTAAACGAAATGCCCGAAAAGCATTACGCAAACATCTTCCAGAACAGGAAAACTACCTTCGAGAAGAAACTGAGGTTAACCAGAGAGTGGAACAGATTTTTCCATATTGGAAAGATCGAAGTTCCGTGGGGTATCAGGAGGCTATGGAGATTGTAAAAAATCGTCCCAGCTTAAAGACTTACCCAACATGGAAAGCAGATGTGACTATGTTCCAATTGGGACTACAGGCTTATAAGGAGATGACAACGGACAAGCAGCCGAGGCCAAAAGCTAAAGCTGCTCCGAAACAACCATCTGCTCCGAGCCAAGCTCCAGTTGTGGATAAGCCGACTCAAGCACGTTCAAACTCCGCTAGGAAAGCCTTCAACAACAATAAAGATACGGACGCTTTAGCGAAAATATTAGAATCAGATTATTTATAAGGAATAAATTATTATGGCATCTCTTTTAGAAAAAGGATACAACGATTACCAAACAGGTGGTCGAGAGGATTTGTCTGACCTTATCAGCAATGTCGATGCAAAATCTACCGTTTTTACTTCTCTAGCTAAAAAAGGTAAGAAACCCGGCAATGTTGTTATGGGATGGCAGATGGATAAATACGAAAGTCCCGGTGTAGATGGAATCTACGAAGGTCTTGACGTAGCTATGGGAACACCGGGTAGTTTTGATAATCCGGCTAAAAATCGTGCATTAGCTCAAAACTATGTGCAGATTTTCCGTAGGGTATTCCGCATTTCAAACCTTGCTAACGAAATTCAAGTCGTTGCCGGTGTGAAATCGGAACTTGCAAATGGTATCGCCAAGAAATTGGTTGAGATTAAGCGTGATATGGAATACACATTCCTATCTAATGCTGATGCCAATAAGGAAGATGGTGACGGCGAAACCGCTGGAGCTGTAAATCCATATCACACTAAAGGTTTGGGGAGTTTTCTTCACGCTAATGGTGGTAATGGGGGTGGTGATGACATAGCTGTTGATACTGCTTTCCGTCGCCCAGCCGCTTCTGGAGTTGCCGGAACCGCTGCTGGTTTAACTGAAGGTGATGTTCAGAATGTTCTGAAAAGCATCTATGAAACTACTGGTAGCATTCGAGATTACGATGCTGTTGTTGGCCCAACCTTGAAGCGAGCGTTTACAGGTTTTACACAGAGTATTACTTCTTCTGACGAAGCGGCTAGTCCTGTTAAAGTCTTTAATCAAGATGCTTCTTCTAGGTCGTTTGTTAATGTTATTGATGTTTTCGAGGGAGATTTCGGTCGTTTGAGACTACACCCCTCCGTTCACATAAATACTGTTGCGACTACTGGCCAAGGAGACGCTCAACACACACATGGTCAAGCGGTAACACCTCGTCCTTACAAGGGCTATGTTATCCCATTTGATATGGCAGAAATCCGCTACGGCAAGTTGCCGCAGATTAAGGAACTGCAAGATAATGGTGGTGGCCCTGCGAGGCTTATTGAGGCAATGGCCGCACTAATCATTTACAATCCATCAGCATTTGGATTGTTTGATTGTACTGAATAATATGTACGCCCCCGAAGGGTTGAGTGATGAAATGACCTCCCTTGTGGGGGCCGCACTTCGGAAACAGTTGGCCCGTGAGCATCAAAACTCACGGGTCAACCAATCCGATGGTGTGGCTAGAGCATCCAAAACAGAGTCGCATACCGCTGAATTTGGACAACATAGAGCTAGAATAGAACCTACCTCCTACCATTACTGGGGTAAACGCCTTGGGTATGGTTGTTGGAATGACCGTAAATTTATGAAGGAATATTTGCGTGACAATCCAGAGAGTAGGATTAAAAGTGCGGGTGGGAAGAAAGCACAAGTCGGATATGGCGGAAATAAAGAACATGGATATTACGATACCCCGCGAGGCCGTGTCATATATCGAAAAGTGTTCGGCCCAAACGAACGGGTAGAAATAGATGCAAACGCTTAAATTCAGTAGTGTTGTATATGGAGTCTCCCAATT
>NZER01000239.1 GCA_002690445.1 Candidatus Pacearchaeota archaeon | reverse complement strand
CTTAAATAGTTGAGGATCAGGAGTGCGAGTCATTGGCGGATTGCTCGATATACTGCCGCATGAATGCCTTTAATACATCCGATCCAGATTGGTTGTTTAATTTGCATTTTGATAGGAACTCGCTCCTTAATTCCAAATCGAGTCCTATCACCTGAAAGCGATGATCTTTGACGGGTGATTTTGTTGTGTTTTTCATTAGTTCCTCATGTTATTAATATTATAACGACCAGCAATATGGCGGCGATTAGCGCATATCGCATACGTTCATCAAGATCATATCTTTCCAAAATCACGTCGCATGTAATAAATAATAAAAATGCCGACAGAGCCACTATGAATAGGCTGACCGCCAGGATAAACGTATTCGCGATAAATTCATATATTTGCATATTATATATTATTATTTGTTATAGTTGCTTGTCAAGTTATATTTGTGTTAATTCTTTACTTGCATCTAATTGTTATAGGTGTTATATTAGGGGGTAGTTATGATTAAGAAAATAAAGAGGAGCGATAATGAAATACCCGAGTAAAAAGAAACTCGTTCCGCTTGGCAAGAAGTTTGCCGAAGATGCAGGCTACTCCGTCGCTAAGAGTGGCAAGGTGTCAAACGGCAAGCGTGGCTTGAAGCGGTTCGAATGGAAAACAATTTATCATTTAGCCTTGTTAATGTATAAAGGAGGAATGATTGAAAGGGCTGGTTCGAGGTATGCCTTCAAACCAAAGTTCGGTTTGATCCCTTACCCATACATCCATGGCTTGGACTTGAGACACACTTTATGAAGCGGAAAAGGGACAACCAAAGATCGAAGGTTTATGAGCTGGGGTTCGCCGAGTGGGGTGGGATACTCCCCGATGGACATAAATTGATCCCACTTGACAAATGCCAAAGGCTCGTTGATCTGTGTTATTATAGGCTAAAAGGACAAGAGCCACATGAGCATAGAGGCTTTTGGGCGTGGGAACACCAAGGGCCGCCGTTAGTCTCTGATGGAAGGAGAAGAAGACGAGCCTGCTATTCTCCAAACTCACATCAAATAAAACTGCCAAGATGGTCAAGGCACGGAGAAACGGTAATACATGAAGTCGCCCATTCAATAGTGCGTGGGCGTAGATACGCATGGCACGGCCCTGAGTTTATGAAAGTGATGATTCATTTATTGTCTTTCGTTTACCAGGTGCCAGAGTCCGTGTTGAGAGCCAAGGCTAAAGAGTACAGGATTAAAAGCCGATCCAGTTTCCCACTTAACAAACGGAGGGTCAGTAAAGCACGGCTGAATGAGTTTAGAAACTTAGACAAAGAAAACGACACAGCGGCTATATATAAAAAACGCGGGGTGGTTCGCCCCGTCACGGTTGAGAACGTTAGAAAATATATATTTAATCAGACCGTTTAAACGCTCTCAAATTCAAGGCCCATCTTCAGACCCAATCGGCAAAGGAGGGTAGCTGTTAGGTCGTCAAATGGGCCTCAAAATTCCTCTTCAATTCTTAGATTCATTGACCAGATTTTGTGCATTACCTGGGTCATATTCAATTCATTCTGTGCGAATCGAGCGAATATATGCTCAGATTCCGCATTGTCGCCTTCCGAGTCTTTGTCGATGGAAAAGATAAACGGGAGATGCGGCCCAACTTTATTCCAAACGTCCTCCACAAAGGAATCGTCCGTAGGATTGTAGGTGTCGTATTCATCAGGCATTAAATCCGTAGAATTAAGGAAAGAAAACGCTAAGTCATATACAATACGTCCGCCAAAGACTTGTTGATTTGAGGTTGTTGTGCTGAATGGCGATTTGGAAGTCGTCGAGACTTGCCTACCATGGCTTGTCATATTCGAATAACGCTGGCCGCCGATCGACTCCCGCACTTTAACATTGTCATATACGATAGACCGCTGGATAGCTTGATCAGGCGATACTGGCATGGTATACACTTCACCTATTAAGACGCATCCAACGGTCAAATCTGTGCTACCGTCAAAATCGCCAGCACCTTGGGCAATATCGGCTTCGCCATCTGTCCCCTCAAATTGAATGCCAAAATAGCGATCATTATTTTCAGGAAAAGTTATAATACTGCTACCATCGGTAGCAGGTTCAAAACATCTAACGCCTGATGTACTTACGGTGTCTGCATTTACCACTTCTGTAATCACTAATGCATCACTGCCACTCATATTGTCTCCATCAATTATATCGTTTTCATCGTCTGACGATCCTATCCTGACTTTCCCTTGACAGGAATTAAGATTATGATTTAGAATTGCGATAAAACCATTTAATAAAGTTGTATGTCCCGTATCAATAGTAATCATTACGTGATCTGCTTGTTTTTGTTCGCTGGCCGATGTATCAAACGTCACCAGATTCAGCGGTTTCATATCAAATAAATCCATCTCTGTCCCGCCACCGCTTTTAATGCCCACAAAAGAATTTCCTGCATGTGTATCTAATACGTCGAAATTGCCGTTCTGTCCCTTGCCTCGTGATAGCTGATACGAAATCAGATCACAAAAAAATCTCGGCGTTCCTATGTCCATGTTACTCATTTTTTCTCCCTAAATTTTTTTTGTATACCATCATCCAATTTCTCTTGCTTGAATCTTTATTTTCCCAGGACTTCTTTGCAAATCCGTGATCATATAATAATCTGACCAGTTGTCGCCAAAAGGTTCAACGGGCATTTCTCCAGCCGTATTAGAAAACTGAATTATGTCCCCAGTTTCCAGATCGTAACTCACAGCAGGATTTACGATATCGCAACTAATGACCTTTTTTATATCTCCAAATAATTTGTCGTAATATGAATAAAATTCCGCATTGTTGTCGCTTGCCCCAGACGTTGCTGGTGTGCCAACATTCATTTCAAGGTTCACTTTTTTGATGTTCTCCTTGGCATTTATATTCCAATTAGTTCTTGCAGTTGAATTGGAGGACGAAACCGATGACAAATACTTATTTTCTGCTGGATGTTTTTCATAATTGATTTCCATTTTGGTCAGCAGTTCACTAAACGACATATTCTTGATTTTGAGATTCGCAATATCATCTTTTTTCAAAGTAGCATCCACATCGGAGGCTTGATAAGCACTATCAGTATCTGTCCCACTGTTGTGGATTAGGGAGCCTGTTCCGTCTGCTCGAAATTTAAAAATAAATCCAAATTCATATTGAAGCTGTTCAAGAACTTTTTTTAACTCTATAGGTTCCAAAGCCCACCATCGAATCTTCCAAGTTGCAAGCGATCTGTCTGTATTCAACGCCGACCAGTTTTCTGGTGCTGTTGTTGTATAACCTGCGTATCTTATGAGCATGTCCCTGTGAGCTTCGTGACCGTACTGTATAGCGGCACTTCCTCCAGACCATGACTCCGTAAGCCCATCGCCGCCACAATATAGTTCCTTTGTTTTTGTCGCAATATCCGCAGTGGCAGTTGGTTCTTTCACTCGGTCGTTTTCTACCGTGATTATGGCATAAACGTCATAGACCTTTCCATATCCGATTGCTTGAGCATTGCCACTAACTATAACTTGTGCGTATGAACGATACTCAATGTTGAGAAATGCAGGTGTTGTAGCGTCTGGCAGTTTATAAATATCCTCATTATCGGAATGAGTCGCCGCAGTAGAATTATAGTAGCCTCGATGAACAGTTAATACGTCTGGAGTTGTTGTAAAGTTGATGGCGGACACCAGCATTTTTTCATCATCAATTTTAATTAAATCTCCAACCGTAAATTTCGTTCCGTCATCCACTCCTATGGTTTTTACCGTAGTTGTTGAAATTGCACTACTTACATCCGCTCCTATATCGAACGCATTCTCATAGCCCGTTAATAGATCGACTTCATCATAGGCCGACCCTGCACCAGCCCCAGAAGTTGAAGTTGTTCCATTTGATATTCTTGAGACAACTGATATCGGAGAGTATGTACTTTCATATATGGCACATGCCGCCACATCTCCTGTTGTTGTGGTTTGAACGACATCCGCCTTAATATGCACTTTAAATTCCGTAATCCTACCGTCGATTGAAGGAAGATCGATACGAAGATAATCCTCGTTTGTGTTTGATCCTTGTCCAGTTTGTGCCGCAGTTAAAGTTGCCGACTGTGTAAAAGTTGTTAAATCTGTATCATAAGAATTTGCTGGATTTGTTGACCATTCGTTATTTGCATTTGTGGCATTGGGTCTAATATAGAAAGTACCCCGTTTCAACGTTATCCCAACTGAGTCTGCATTAACGCTTTCAAAAGCTACCGTTGCATCAGCTTCGTCTTCCATAATGATGAATATATCATTATTTTTGTCGTAATAATGTGGTCTTGACCCAGAGCCATAACTTTTCGGGGCAATATAATAAATAGAATTTCCCAACGTTCCGCCAAGAGGTAACGGGAACAATGTTTTATTGGTTTGAAATGCACTTGCGCTGTTTCCAGTAAAATCACCGTAAACCACTGGCTCATATGTCTTGCTGTCTGATTTGGTTTGTGGAATACTAATAAAATCCCAAGGGCGTTGCTCAGTTAGAGACAGCGTTACTGACGAATCGTCATGTGAAATATCTATTAACCTCCCAGAATAAACCTGTAAACAATCCGATAGAGTCATTACTCCATTAATGATAACTGGCAACTGGGAATATATACGAACCTCTCTATTAATATATTTGCGTGTACCCAAAAAAAGTTCGGCGGAGAAATCGTCGCCCTTATATTGGAAGTTCACCACCGAAAGAGATATGTTTCCCGTTTTGGCTGTGCTATTTGCCAAGTCGATAGACGAACGGATGGCAGGCTTATTCGTTATGACACCATGATAAAACACGGAATCAATAGTCGTGTCGGATAATGCGATTGGCGTAAAATTATTCCAGTATATAGCAGTATTGTTATCATGCTCTGCCGCCGTTGTACTCATTGCACCTCGCTCGACGGTGAGAGTATGTGTCGAGATGCTTAAAATTTTCATGATTTCGTTCTCAACTTTGATAAAATCACCATCTTGACCATCTTGAAACACTCTCCCATCATCCACATCGACCTCAGGTTCAGAATCGTCTAAGGCTTCATTTAACAAATTCGCACTACCGTCAGATTGGAGAACAGCATCCCAACCTCCATCACCTTCACCTTGGGCATCGCCATTGAAAAACCCTAATTGAACGATCCAATTTTCAACAACATTGCTTTGTTTCGAAGCGTTGGAATAAGCGGTTGGGAGCGTTAAGCTCACGCCAAATTTAACCTTCTGGCTCGTTCAATCGCAGGGATGATTGACTCGACTACGGTTTCATCTACCAATGGGGCAGATATGTTTATAGTAACACCCATATTCCCCACAAGATTCTCCTGCTGTGCTTGACTAAGAATAACTTCTCCAGGCGTTAACATAGCCGGTACTGTGTCTCGATTACCTGAACCTGGAACAATACCACCTTCAGCAAATTCTTGTGCTTCTATTTTTAAGACGTTCGCCAATCCCATCGCACCAATAGCTGTTGCCTGGACAATGTTCCAAGGAGGAACGCCAGCCGCTAAAGCCTTATTTACCGCTACCCATGTACTCATAGCGGCTTCACCCTGAGCGAGTCTTTTAGAAACCAATGCGTGTCCTTTCGATGCTTGATTCAGTTCACCAAATGCTCCCATTAAACTACCTACGGAGCTTATCTTTGAATTTAAATAATCAACGTCAATATTCTTTTTCCTTGTCGCTATCCATAACTCAAGCTGTTCTTCTTTTTCCTTATCCCCTTTTACCACTTCTAAATATCTTTCTCCAGCTATCTTAAGTTCTTCAAGTTCAATAGCGTGTCTGCCTTTCGTCATTTCGATAAAACGATTATTGAATTCGGATTGTATTGATGCTATTTGTTCAAGTGAAAGCCCTACTTCGTCAGGTTCGGGCAATCCAAGTGCCGCATAAATGGAGTCGAATCCTGCCGCTTTCGCTTTTGTAGATAAATATTTAGCCCACTCTTCACTTACAGTCGCTAACCTGACCAACTCCTCCTTCGTCTTTTTACTGCTCTCGTCTCCTAAAGTTTGCATAAACTTCAACTGTTTATCTTGCTCTTTCGTGATCAGACCCATAGCTAACGCTTCAGCTTGGTGTAGGGCGATGAATTGATCTTTTAAGGCTTTTTCGGCAACTAACGCCTTATGTTTATCCAACTGTAATGCAATATATTTTTCAAGTTCAGTTAGTTCTTTCTCACCTTTACCTCCTTTACCGAGTGGTTCTTCAGCCCCAGAAGCCACCTTTTCCTGCGTGATCCCAAATTTTTCCAAAATTTTATTTAGTTTCACTACATAACGTGCATGCTCCTCTAAGGCCTCATTGCCAACTTTTTCGGTTTTGGTGTACTCCTTTAGTTCCGATGTTGCGCCATTAATATGAGCTTTTATGAATGAAATTTCTCTTCCTAATTTATTATATTGTTTCCGTTGATCCCCCGTGACGTTTATAGTATCACGCACTTTAGCGTCAAGTACAGCATATATTTTTTCAAGGTCATGCAATGCCTTGGTTTGGTCTGTTATTTGATCTTGATATGATTTTGTTGTATCTATTGCATGCCCTGTCCTTTTTGCAATTTGATTAAGTTGGTCTTCAACTAAAAGCCCTGCCCTGGTTTGGTCGTCAAATGCCTTGGATGATTCTTTTAATTTCTTGGCGATTAAATCCTCAGCTACTGCAATCTTAATTTTTTCCTTATACTGTTTATTTGTTTTTATTAATGCTGTTGCGATGTCATCCGCAGAAATTTTTTCCTGATCCATGTTTTTCAGGAAATCGGGGTATTTCTTATTTAATTCAATTACAAGTCTTTTACGAACTTCCTCTTTTTCGATATTCCTCTGTAGCGTGGTGGCGAGATTGTTTAGTTCTCGTTGTTCTGCTTTTAATTTTTCCGACGTTGGAATTTTCATATAACCATCTATAGCACCGATCAGTCCCGTCATGCCATCAACGGCTTTTCCTAATGGTTTAACAAAATGATCAAAAATAGAAATGCCGAGTCCTTCGGTGGCACTCTGCATTAGTGTAAATTTCCCAGACAGATTATCAAGCTGTATGTCAGCCATACTTTGCGCGGCACCAGCGGAATTGTTCAAGCTCTCGGTCAACTCATCTGTTTTATCAACGCCATCAAGCAAAATCCCAAAAGCGGTAACGGCTCTGGCTCCCACCAAATCAACACCCTCAGCCATTACGTCAAGGCCATCTTTTTTTAATTTTCTTAATCCGTCCTGAAAATCTTCCATAGACGTTACTGGCCCACCCATTCTGTCGGCTAATTTTGATCCCTCTTTTCCAGCTTCCAGTAATATCTTACGCAAAGCTGTTCCCGCCATAGAACCGCTGATCATATTATTCGCCAACGTCCCAAGCATAGCAGTTGCGCCTTCTACTCCTATTCCTGCCGCTTTCGCTATCGGGCCTACATACTGCATGGAATTTGTGAATTTTTCCATATCGAGAGCCGATGAACTAAATGACAGGGCCATTGTATCGGTGACCCTCGACGTTTCGCTAACGTGCATCCCAAAAGCCTTGAGCGTTCCCCCTGCTATAGCCGCCGCCGTTGCCAAATCCGATCCCGACGCCGCCGCAAGAGCAAGCGTATCTTTGGTGACTCCTTGGATTTCCTTGCTCGTAAATCCTAATTTTGCAAATTCAGTCTGTAATTCTCCTACCTGAGTCGCCGTAAAGACGGTCGTAGACCCCAAATCTTTAGCATTCTTTTCCAGGGCTTTCATTTCTGCCCCTGTAGCCCCAGAGATTGCCTTGACGTTGCTCATGGTCTTTTCAAACCCCGCCCCAACCTTTATAACGCCCGAGATCGCCTTGGTTGCACCATATAAAGCCGCAGTAGTCAATCCTAACTTGGCAACCATTCCCCCGAGAGCGGATGACCCTCCACGGGTGGATTTCTCAAGACCTCGCGTTCTCCGTTCTAATTCTTTATACTGCTTCTTGAGCTTCTTTATGCCCTTGCCCTGAAATTCTATAATTTGCTTATTGCTTGCCACGCTTTTTTATTTCCCTTCCCTCATGCTCATTAATGATTGACTTGATAATGAAATACTTATCCATCCAAATATTAGGAGTGTCTCCATATCCCCCAGAATAAGGCGGGGTTCCTGTGTCTTTTGCATATATATATCGCTTGATGTCACCCTGTAATTTAACATCAAGGAAGTGAGTTACATTTGAAAAAAACGGAAGTTGCATGTACGTGTCAAGGATTGCACCCCCACGATTGCCATTGTTATAGTCTACTGATTCTCTGTAAACCCGAATCAAATATTCAATTATATCATTTTTATCGCTAAAGGTTACAGTCCCCTCGCCTCCCATGACAGATTGCGTGGTATAGGGGAACGCCTCAAGCTCTGGCCTAACGTCTGGTGCGCCTAATAGGGCGCATGCGGCATTAATTCCTAAAAGTAGGCCATCTATTCCCCCAGAGTTTGAGCCTCCTGTATTAAGCCCATTAATTCATCCTTTTCTTCCAGGGTCATCTGCTTAATGGTGTCGTCGGTAGGTATTCCGTTGACTTCCAAGTAATTTTTGAAGTCCCCGCCACCCAATCCGTACCTAATCCACTGCGATCTGGCTTTTGATGAATTTTTAATGGAAGTAATCGCACCGTCTTTAAAAACTATTTCTGGAATATCGGTGCATTCGTCCATCTGATCGACAGACATTGATTTTAATTTTACTTTACGACCAGACCTGAGTTTTTTGTCGGTCATTCTTCCCTCCTTGTTTATTAAGTGTTTATTAAGTCGCTTTAATTACTGCCAGATTTCCACCTGCGTCAGCTCCAGACGTAGCTGTAAAATCTACTGTTTGAAATATTCCTTCTTCAGCCATATCCATAGAGATATTAGATATGTTTGCGGCAGGAATACTAATGTCTATAGTTGAAGCCGCTGATGGTGAAGATGGCTTTAATACTATCGCGGCAGTGGCGTTTGCTTTCCAGAAAGTATCATCATTTATTTGTTGTATGCTATCTGATTTCATTGTAATAGAACCCGTTATAGATAATGCTCCTCCTCTGGAATAACCATCTGTTTCGCCAGCGGTACCCTGATAGCCAACTCTTTGGGCAGGATTATCTATAGTTAATGAAAAAGATTTTACTGTCATATGATCTGATCCACCACCAAGTGTAGCTGTATCACATAAAAACAATCCACCACTCCAATCGGCTTCGCCTGTATCGGCACCTACAGTATTGGCTTCAATAATAGGTTTATATCCTGTCATAAACTGACCAGACGCTCTTAATCTTCCCCCATCGGTTCCTGCATCCATAGTGAGCGTCAGGTTCTGTAAATTAGCATTGTGCATATAATGATCTCTTGACGTAAGAGGGTTTTGTAATATAATAAATGCTAACTTACTTACGGTTTCAGTGGTTTCCCCATGAGATAAGTCGTTCACAGTTGGAGCGGCGGGGAACGTCATGGATGTAGTAATAGTATCACTGTGATTAGGATACATTAACTCTAATAAATTTTGAATGCCCTTTTCATTATCCACAAGCCAATCAAAATCCCAAGTCCATGTCCCAGAGCCATAATGACTTATAATATCTTCAGCCCTTAATGACCTGACTCCAGCTCGCGCAACTTCGGCCCTTTGATATGAAGCGGAATAGTCAAACATATTAAGTGAATCCACCCTCATTAACACTTTACTTAAGTTAACATGATTGGCGTCTTGTGTGGCTTCTCCAACTTTTCCGCCAGACGTATCATTATTTGCAATGCCAACTATAGCACTCCATTCTCTTCCTGAATAAGCTCTTGCCATTTACTTCACCTCTTTTAGAAAATTGTTTATAAGCCAGTTCGTTGTATGCTTATTGTTTGGGTCAAGGTTCACCTCATCTCCCTTTGATAGTTTCTCATAGCATGGAACTGTATCATTAAAAGATTCTTTAAATCTCGCAGTATCAACTGCTTTGTATTTCTTTTTCGTAGATATTTTTTTAACCATATTGTGACCTCTAATTTAAGTTAATCCGTTCGATCTATTCTACAAGAAAATGTAAATCTTGCGACATGAAGCCCATCCACCACTTCCTCATCGTCTATAAAATCATCAAAAACCATTTCTCCAACCTCTCCATCATACCATGAGAATGTTGCCGTTCCACTTTCTTTGTTATTGTATAAAAGCTGATAAAGCCTCTCGGCGTCCGAATATAATTGCTCATAGAATCTTTCATTCCCGTCTTCACCTATAGCATACAGGGCAAGTTCAACATTATATAACTTGCGCCATTCGCTCGAATGCATAACATCGGTTTCGGCACTTAGTCCCCAAATCCTGATTGAAAAGGAACCCATGTCTTTGTATGTTGGGGAAACGTAGACGGTACAAGTTCTATCTGTCGTGATAATTGATCGTAATTTTTGTAAAACATTATCATAAAAAACATTGTTATATGTGCTGTCAAGGACAAGGGCCATTAGAACCGCATTTTCCTATGCCCAACCCTTACATATCCGCCTTTTACGCTTCTTTTGCCTATGTGCCAAGCTCCACGGGTCAAGTTAATGTTCCCAATATTGCTTGTTCGGACGTCTTCGCCTGTCCCATATACTTCAATTTCCCATTCGTCATTCGCCGCCGCCGTTGTGGAGTCCGTTGCCCCAGCAAACCTGATTTCAAGCCCCCCAGCACATTGCTGATAATCGCCGTTGATGGTTTCGGCAGTGACCACTTGCGTGGCTTTTAAATCTGTCGATGATTTCTCCCAGACTGAATAAGTGGACGTCCCTATGGCTCCAGCGTCTATGATTTTTACCTTTATCAAGTCATACGTTCCCAGATACGAGCCTCTGGTTTGAATGGGTCTGACTTTCCCCGCCGTATAGGTTACGTCCCTGATCACTCCATAAGGCGAATCGCCCGTTACGGAGCTTGGAACCTGAATATCACCAGATTTTAAACCCGTTAAATATTCATCGGCTTCTTCCATGAATGCACCAGCCACTTCGTTCATTGGATCATCGGCTTTCAACATCATGCCTACGGCAACCAGAGCCGCCGTTCGTTTGATTATATATGGGTATGCGCCCTCCCTATCCAGACTTATCTCGGATGCCATGCGCGAATCCAGCCTTGATTCAACATAACGGCTTGCATTACGCCTATATCGCTGTGTAAAAGTTGTAGCGTCTTCACCAGATTCCATCAGCATATCATTTGGGCTTGTTGCGCTGTTATAATAATAAACGGCATCCAGGGTGGATTCATAATACCATTCCCCGTTAGAATTGACTTCGCCACTGTTTGCCTCAGCACTACCAAGGTCTTGTCCGTTTGCGAATAATTGAGTTGTAAGCCCGCAGTTATCCGATCTGTATAAGTTACTGCTGTGAGTCGCCCAATCATAAACCCGTGTTTTAGAGTCGGAAGATTTGATTTGTGGATAAACGTCGTAAACGTCTCGGTCTGTACAGTATTCAATCGTCGATGTGACTGCCATTATTTACCTCGTTTCTTCCCCCGCTTGTAGGCCTTTATTTCTTGCCGCTTTTTCTGCTTGGCCTGCTTTCTTACTTTTGCTTTTCTGTTCGGCATTAGTCCACTTTCTTAATGATTTTCTTAATTTCAACAACAACCTCATCATACTTTTTACCAGGAATGGCTTTTGCGACTAAATCTAATACCCAAATCATAATGCCTTTAAATCCGCGTTTTCTTATCTCTCTTTGTACGAGTTTCGATGCCCAGCTCATTATTTTGTTCCTTCGTTTTTGGATTTACCGAAATTTGCGCCCAGAAAATTAATCAGTTTCCATAAATAGCCCACAATCTTATCATCTCTCGGATTTGGCGTCATTGTAGACAGCAGAGCAAAAGCACCAACCATACTTGTAGCCATTCCAATTACATTTTCCCAATTAGCCGATAACCATTCCATTTTGTACCTCTTATTTTAAATATGCCACCAGAGCGATAAATATAGTCAGTGCGCTACCGACAAATATTCCCAAACCCTTGACGTATGCAAAACCAGCCTCCAATGAATTTACGCGATTCAGACTGTGCGACAAAGTACGATCAATGGACTTAAGCCTTGATTGTATGGTGTCCAGTTTTGTGGTATGCGTTGCCAAAGCTCTTATGACTTGTTCCTTAAAATTGTTGTTTTTCAAACCGAATTAGCCCTTCTAAACCAGCCGTAATAATATTTTTCATATTTATCTGGCCTTTTTAGAACGATTTGAGCATAATGCAACAACCTGAATGCCCTAAACCGCTCAACTTCAAGATTTTGCACGGCTTTTATCGTATTCGGCCCGATCCTTCCATCGACTGATATGGCCCTACCTTTGCCATTTTTGTGGTTTGCCGCCTTCTGCATGATCTTTGTGGCGCGCGATTGTCCCTGGTTCACTACGCAATCAAAAAAACTCTCCTGCAAATGATCGGGCAACCTTACGCATTTTGACGGCAGAAAATAATTTTTGCGGTAAATTTCGATGGCCTTACGCTTCGTCAGGGACTTTATTTCATCCGCCGACAACCCTGTTCCTTTTTCACTTATTCCATATTTTGTCGTGCCGCCCGTATCAACGACGATTTTCTCGCCGCCTTCCCGCTCAATCAACGGTTCTATAAAGTCATCGAATACGTTGCTCATGTTTCTTTACCTATTGTCTTAGTGGTTCCAGCCTTAAGCCCGACTGACCTACAGGGCCTTGAAATCCGCAATCGCTTTTTTCAAACCGTCGCTTTGTTCTTTCGCCCTTGCTTGATCGGCATCGAATCGTGCTTTTTCACGCTCAAGTTCAGCTAAAGTAAATTCACGCTTTGAATCGGCTTGTGCTTCGCCAGTTTCAGCATCCCATTGTTTCACAACGTACGCCACAAATTCCCGTGTCTCTTCAGCTTGTGCGGCTCTGACAACGTTGCCATCTCCGTCCAACACTTCACTAACCGCTTCACGAGTCACTTGTGATTGATTTTCGAAACCACCCGTTTT
>NZER01000238.1 GCA_002690445.1 Candidatus Pacearchaeota archaeon | reverse complement strand
TCCTCGATCTGGTTGTGAATCCGTAATGCAGTCTTGGCTTCCGGATTCTCATAATCCTCCGGCTTGAAGGCGCTGCCGGTTTCCTCAACAAAAGCTACGAACTCAGCCTTATCCTTCAAAGCCGTTTCTGCTTCGCTCCTTGTCTCTACCTCTGCCCGGAGAGCTTTGTTTTTCTCTTCTTGTAAATAGTCTTTATATGACTGGTCAATAGACGACAATACTTCCGGCGGAGCTGTTCTAGGATCAATCGGGGAAAGCGGATTTCTCTTATTCCACCATTCCGTAACTTTCCAAGCGTTGTTTTCAGCCTCAACTTGAGCCTTGTAAATGGCGTTTCCTTTCACCATCCCGTCAATAGCGTTGAACTTCTCCAAAGATTCCGGAGCCATAGACATTCCGGTGATCTTGTTCTTAACGAGATCAGAATACTGGGAAACAAACTCCGGGCTATTCATATCCAGAGCATCAAACTCAATCTTGAACTCCTCTAGGTTCTTCAGTCCAGTGGCAAGCCTCGTTCCCTTGGCAGTAGCCACCTCACCCTCAACCTTCAGCCTGTTCTTCTGAAGGTTGAGCATCTCCCTCTTCAGATCTTTATCAATCTTATCCTCCCGGCTCTTCACTATGTCCGGATACAACTTAGCCCCCATTTGGAAGGCTGACAGAAAAGTTTTTCCGCTCATTCCCATAATCTTATGTATCTCCTCCGCCGCCTATGCCTTTGCGTGCTCCTTTCGAGAACCCTTTCCAGCCGCCGCCACCAATAGCTCCCAGCAGCCCCCCGGTCATTGCTCCCATACCCAGACCGGCCACTGCTCCCAGCATATCCCCGGCCATAGAGCTCTGCTGCATATAGTCTTGAAATTGATTGTTGTAGACGTTGGTAGCCAGCCCCAGAGATCTGGCTCCGGCGTTTGGATCCAGACCTATGCCGCTACGAACCCCCATCGGGTTGAACCCGGCAGCTCCTTGCTGAGCCCCGGCTATCTGCCCAAACTGGGCCACCGGAGTCGTGCCGCTCAGATAACTGGCTGCATTGGCCAGCCGTTGCTGTCTCAGCCTGAATGCAGCGTTACCCACTTCAAAAGCCTCTTCAGCAGCCGGCGCTGCTCCAAACACATTGCCCCGTGCGTACTGTGCCGCTCTGGTGGCTTGCTGAACCTCTTCCCTCATACCGGGGGCCAGTGCATAACCACTCTCCACATCTTCAAGGGCCGCTTCTCCCAGTGACTCCCTCACCTTCCTAAATTGTGGATCAGCCAGCTCCAACTCCTTCAGTCGTTGCTTAACAAAGTCAGCTCCGTACTTCTCTTGAACAGAGAGCATCGCTTGAGCCATCCGGTCAGCCGATTCCTCGGCAAACTCAAGATCTTGCCGGCTCATATCAACATCGCCAAAGCCGGTGAAGTCCACCGTCTGCTCTTTGCCGTCCATATCGGTGTATGTGACCTTCGTGCCTTGGCGTGCTGCCGCCTCGATCAGTTTCCTAATAGGTAGGCTCTCAATATCGGCCTCAACGCCGGCTCGCGTTGCGGCTTCAAAGTCGGGCGGCTTCGGGGGTTTTGAGCTGTAGAGTCCCATTGTCTAAAATTCCTCCTTTATGAATAATTCCCTTACTTTCAAACTAATCTTCTCCAAGTAGTCCCTACCCCCCACCAAATGAGCCACCATTAGGCCCAGCTCAGTGAGGGTGTCCCGTATGACAAGCGCATACGTTCGCTTGACTCCTTCGGCAGCTTCCCAACTATTTGAATCCTTCCAAGCATTCAAAGCAACTAAGTGCAGCGGAAGAAGATGCTGCCGGTTGGCTGTGAAAAAAGGACTGTCCGGCAAATCCACCAAAAGCAGATGCGCCAGATCGTAAGTGTCCTCTCCCTTCCACTTGTCTTTGTCATCAAATAAATCATCAATCAACCGGGCTGATCTGCAAATGATATTCAGATAGAGATGTGCCTCCCGGCTTCCCCCGGCACACAACTTGACAGCCTCAGCCACCCTCTGATCATAGTCGCTCACAGATCCGCCTCCATTGTGTCCATAAAGCCCCCGGCGTGAATGCTCCTCAAAGAAACGTACTTGCTGCCACTGGTGTCACCCGTGCTCTGCAAAAGCCTGAACTGCAACTCCCGAAAAGGACTGTACTGGGTAAGGCTGTACCGGAACCGCCTCACCTTGGCGTCCGACAACGTGAATGGCAGAGTGGTTGCACTGGTTCCAACTTCAGCCTCCTCGTTGTCCACCAGTGCGGCATCAGCAAGCGTGCCGTAGATTGTGGTGGCCCCAATGGAAGCCAACGCACTCAGCGAGAGCCTTCCGCCTCCGCTGAAGAATAAAGTCTGTCCGCTGCTCAATGCTATTGGCAACGAATCCACCGCTATGCCGCTTGATGTGTAGTCTCCAATCGCATAGCCGGCTCCGTTGTCAATCGTCACCGCGCCGGTTGTGGCCAGTGAAATCGTTCCCACTCCCGTCTCCAGATCCGTGATCAGTCGCTCGGCATCGTCTCCGTCCAGCACCGGGATGATGTCCACCTTGGCGTTGCTCCTATCAAATTCCCACTCCACAA
The DNA here is from genome assembly GCA_002690445.1 of Candidatus Pacearchaeota archaeon. The sequence goes on along the minus strand of NZER01000238.1, from coordinate 7,463 downwards.
ACTCGGGGCTCTTGGGGCTCAACTGGTCGCCAAAGGTCATCCCCCTCGTCAACGTCTGCCAAGCTGTGTCCCGATAGTTGCTGCCATCAAAGTTGTCTTGGAAATCCGTGGCTACCGTGCTCTCCGGGGCAACGTAATCCCGAAACTCCAGCGGGTTGCCCACCTTGTCCAGCGCCAGCAGCTTCTCCGCATAACCGTTGAAGGCTGTGACACAGAAATCAACCGGCTTAATGTTGTAGGCCGGGTTTCCTTGCCAGTAACCAATCCAGCTAGTTGTGTCCACCGAATAGGCCAGCACACAGTTGTTCTCCGTGCTGGAAAGAATTGGGACGCTGAACAGAGCGAATCCGTTCCAGAATGTTGCCGTGGCCTTTTGCGCCGCTGAACCCCAGTTGATCGAATCAATCAAATCTTGAATCGGGTAGGAGATCACACCGGACTGCTCAGCCACCATCTCCTCGGCCATCGTCCTCTTGAGGCTTCTCACCCCGTCTCTGGCCAAGAAAATAAGATCCTCCCCCACTTGGGCAATGGCCCGGTGACTGACTGCCCCGGAAAGATTCGATACTTGGCGGATCTTAAAGGTGCTGGTGGCGTTGCCGGCTGCCGCTGCTGCCGCTGTCAGCGGATTTGTGTCCACCAAATAGATGCTGTTCTCGCAGAACACAACCACATTGAAGCCCACCCAGCTATACATCCCGGTAACTGTCTCGGCTCCCGTGCCAACCTTGAACGGGTTGATTGTTGCGCCTCCCATCGTGAACAGCGTAGTGCCAACTGCAGCCTCTTCATCATCGGCAACCGCCGCATCAGCGAGTGTTCCGTAAATTTTAGTGTCTGTTTCAACCGCTGCTGCACTCAGCAAGAGGCTGCCACCCCCGCTGAAAACAATCGTCTGCCCACTGCTCAAGCCTATCGTCAGAGCGTCCACTACCATCCCGCTCGTTGTGTAGTCGCCAATGACGTACCCGCCTCCGTTGTTGATCTTAACAACTGCCGCGAGGCTGGGCAGAATTGTGCTTACAAAGATCTGGTTGCCGCTCGGGTCATAGGCAAACACTCTGCCGGAGTTGGCTATCAGATACTTTGCGTTTGCCGGGTAAACCGTGTCCGTTGAATTTGTCTTGACCCACGCACTGCCAGAATATTTCAGCTCAAAGATCTTTGATGTGCTGGCATCACTGCTCCAGTACATCTTGTCAGCCACTTGACACATATAGGCCGGGTTTACGGCAGCGGGAAGGGCGTTGGCTGCCGGCGAGATCGCCGTAACCGTGCCGTTTGATTCAATCTCATACAGATTCCTTGCAACGGCCACAATCACCCTCTCCCGAGAGTCGGAATCAAAGAAGTGCATCGCCCTCATATCAACGCTTGAGCTTGTGCTGCCCAGCAGATTGGCGAAGCGGTGGAAGCCTCTCCGGGTCTTTAACACGCCGGAGATCTCCGGGCTCATATCCTTGATGAGCTCGGCTTGTGACTCGTTTAGAAGGTTCTCCCGAAAGTTGGATACTTGGCCACCAATGAACGAGGCTTGCCGGTCATACAGCAGTATGTCATCAACGGCATCATTGAAATAGACCGGCATAGTTAAAATCCAAAGTCATTGCGAGTGTAGCCCACTGTGTAGTTGTCCGGCACGATCCTCATTATCTTGGCCGTCTGGTTCGTTTCCGCATCCCTCGCAACAGTCAAAAGTCTGTCGCCTTCTCCCGTCTCAAGCTGGGCTTTCCCGTACTGCCGCTGCCTCTTCAGCATATCGGCTGTGCCGTACTTGATCAGTGCATTGTCTATGCCGCTGATCATCGGCGCGTCTGTGTCAGAAACCAGTGGCCGGATCTTCTGCTTGCCCAAGATCACCAACTGAACCGGGCCGGTTGCATCATACTCTGGCCGGCGGTACAGCTTCGCCCTCTGAAACTCCGCCTTTGTCTCCCAGCTATACCAATAGAATTTATCGTAGCCGGTGATGTTCTTGACCGTCACAGTGTCCGTTGTAGCCTCTTTTGAGAGCGAAGTGATCTCTGAGTAGCTTTCAAAGCTGGAATTGACTGACGGGCTTGCTGCGAGCGTTAAAGTCTCCTTGTAGATCCTAGTGGGGTCCCCCAACAGCCGGCCAACTATCTCGACCTTCTTCCCAGCATCATCCGCATCGGCCAGATCAAAAAATAGATTGCCGTTAAGGAGATCAAAGTTGATACCCACAGAAGATATAGGAGAAAAGCTGCTGGCAGTGCCAGACTCCGTAAGAGCACTCGGATCCACCATATACTGCGTGATGATATCCTCCGGCCTAAGCTCTTGATCGTCTGCCGTAATCGCCAGAACTTGAGCGATTGATTGGGGGAGAATAAGCTCATCATTATAACCCGTTGCGTATGCCGTTGCTGTTGCCCCAGTGCCGGCCCCGCCGGTAAAGGTCACAGTAGGATTGTCCTCGTAACCGCTGCCGCTCTTGGTGAGGAGGATCTCCCCCACCGTGTCATTAAACAGCTTGGCCGTGGCCGTTGGAACCACATAGCCGGCTGCACCGGCTGAGAAGTCCACAGAGGGGGCTGATGTGTAGCCGGAGCCGCCTCCAGTGACCTCGATGTGTGTCACGCGCCCGTCCGGCGGCATTGTCACCCGCTCAACAATCAGACTCTCACGCCAGAGAGCTGAATCATAAATCAACTGATGATGCTGCCGGACATACTCCTTGCACCTAGTCACGCTCGTCGAATCGGTCTTGCCGATAAGGTTGCAGACGTATGTGGCTATTTCTGAGAGTGTCATTGTCAGAAAACCAAAATCTGAATATTTAACGGGGTGATCGCAGTTTTGGCGTTGTAAGTGCGAAAGTTTATAGTAAAGCCGGCCGTTGTTTTATCTTTCACCTTGAAAAGAGCAGCATATTCCCAATCATCGGCAACCACAGAAGTATCGTCTGTCCAGTTGGCGGTGCTCATTACCGCAAACCGAGCGTGAGCAACTGCACTTGAGAAAACTAAATCAAGCTCTCCCTTAACGGAAAAAACCGGGGAAGCAACCAAGCGGCTGCCGTTTGTCCAAGTCGTTGGGGTCGTTCCGGTCGCGTCAAACTCAACGCCAGTGGCGTTGGAACCGGCTCCAATATTGGTGAAATCATCCCCGGCCTTATATTCCACAATATAGTACCTAATTGTGCTTGTTACGGTTCCAGAAGTCAGCTCTGTGCCGAAATTGTGGGTAGAGGCTATGCTGGTTTTCCCGGTTCCAGTTCCGTTGCCATCAAGCAGAGTTGTCAGTTCTATAGCCGCCTTTGCCACCAGCCCCGACTCCCAAGTCGGAGCACTGGCCCCGTTTGAAGTGAGAACCGAGTTGCTTGCAGCCGTTGTAAGCTCTGCCGGCGTGCCGCTTGCTCCGTAAATGATCACCCCCGGATTGCTGTCCGAGCTGTGCGAGATCTTCGCCGGGTTGATTGCGTCATTCTTCACCATCGCATTGGCAATCGAATTGCTCGCAACCTCAAGATAAAAATCCGATGATGTGCTGGTGATCGTTATGTCGCCGGCTGTGCCAGTGTCAAACGTCTTGCTCTTTATGTCCGTCCCGTCTCCACTAAGAAAATTATTGTCAGTCTTTACATCCAGATCAGACGCATCCCCACTCGCATCACCCACCTTCACCGTGCCGCGAGTCATCCCGGCCAGCTTGGCGTTGCTGATTGCGTTGGCCCGGATTGTGCCGGTAGTGACCGGCTCGGATCCAGTTGCCGAATCAATGATCTTGCCGTTTATAACAGAATCAGCTCCCAGCTCCGTTGAACCTATCGAGCCAGCCGTCACCGTGGCGTTGTCCACCAAGTTATTCAGACCGCTGGCTGTTACCGTGTCGCCAGTGGTGAATGTCGTGCCTTTGGTGAGAAAGGTTCCCATAAGACTAAGCCTTCTTGATGATTCGCTTCTTTGGGAGCGGCGCTGGCTTGCTGGCAGCCACAACAGCAGCCTCAGAAGCCGTTTGGCCCTTGGCCACAGAATGACGGAGGAACAAACCGATAAGGCTCGTCAGAATAATCTGGGAACCTTCGGCAAGAGAAACCTCCGAAGTGAGGATGCCGGCGAGGCCGCCCAGAGCCCCTAAGATACAAGTCCATACTGTTTTACTTTTCAACATAATTTACTTTCTTCTCGGTTTACGTCTTAAAAAATCTCTTAACTCCTTGGCTGAAACCGCTGCACCCGATTCTTTCCGTATTGCCCTCCTTAAAGTTGAAAGCTCACTAGGGGCAAGTGTCGCACCCGATTCTTTCCTATAGTCGCGGGGGCGTGGAGCTCTCACCTTGCTGCGAGGAGCAGCCGGCTTACGCCTTCGCCCTAATTGAGTCAGCTTCTTGCCGCCCTTGGCCTTTCGGTCTGCCATCCTAATCCTTTTCAGTCTTGTGCTCTGTCTTTTCGATAGAGCCCAGTTTTAGCTCCACCTTTGCCTTCTCCTTGCCAGCCGATAGCGTGAGGCTTGGGAAAGGCAGATCGAGAGCCAGATAAGGGATCTTGAAGCTAAGCCCGTCCGGACTGATGCCGGCATCCGGCATCACACCGGCCTTGGCTCCCAAGCAAAGGCTTGGCAGCTTCCAAGAAATCTTTTGGCCAAACAAGGTGAAGTTGGGCTTTGGCTTCCAGCCGCCACCAAACAGATCACCAGCTCCAGCGTTTGCCGTTACAAACAGCAACGCTCCAATCAATATAATTGTCTTTTTCATTTCCGATCCAACAACTGAATGCACTTCAAAATTATGTAGAAAAGGCTGGCACAACTAATGCCCACCTTCAAAGCCAGATCAATATCCACAAGCCAGTTTCCGAGTCCGGTTATTGAGGCAAAAGCCACCTTGCAGTCATCCAGCCAACTCATCTCTTACCCGGACTCTTCTTCAGATTCTTCGGCTTCTTCCTCGACCTCTTCGACCTCAGCCTCTTCCTCAGCCGCCGGTTGTTCAACCGCAACAACTGTGTCATCACGTTCAAGCCCAAGCTGGGCCAACGCTAGGCCGGCAATGTAATCCGCATCACTCGGAGCCGCGCCGGGAACCCAGCCAGACCAAGCTGCACCGGATACCAATAAGAGCGTCGAGACGATGGGGTTGTTGCCCCACACATCATCACCCTCTGCGTTGGTGTACTTGCCCCAGCCAACCACACTGAATTGCATATTAAACTCAGCCGCGCTGTTTAGGCTAATCGCTAACTTCGAGACGTTAAGCCCCGCCTTCGGTTTTGTGTTTACCTCTATCATTCTGAAGATTCCTCCTCGCTAGATTCCTCCGCTGGTGCTTCCTCCGCTGCCGGTGCTGCCGCCGCTGCTTCTGCTGCATCTCTGGCGGCTTGGTCGGCTGCGTATGCCGCTTTGACCTCATCAGTCTGCACGGCAGCGCATATCGCTTTTGTCTCGTCAGCTTCGCCGCTGTAATCGTCGCCGGGGTTAATCGGCTTGCGATGTGGGGGGTTGCTGGCAATCACTTTGCCGTCCTCCAAAACATCGCCGCGTGTAACCACGAACACCGTCCCGTTAGGTTCGACTTCGTGCCTCAATGATTCTGTCTTTTCTAATGCCATTGTTCTAAATAATTATACCCAAAATTGAGCCACGCCGTTAAAATAAACCTCCGCAGCCGTTGCTTGCGTCCAACTGGAGGTAACCCAAGAGGTTGCATCCCTAGACTCAAGCAAGTAAAAATAGGTTGTACTGGTGTTGCCGGTGGCGGCGAGTTGATATGTGGTAGATGCAACATCTAAACCGTATCCCATAATAGGAGAGATGGTTCTGTACTGCGCACCAGCGTTCTGCGTGAACGGCAGTCCGTTGATTAGGATGTATCCAGCACCTCCCGTGTTTGCACTTGTGCCGACTGACCACCTCACCGTCACAAGGTTGCCGACTCTGGTGTAAATACCTTGCTGGACGGCATAGGTGACAGTTGGGTTGGTAGTTGAGCCGCCGAGCGTAGGTGTCCAAGTGCCTTCCTCATAATGGTCAAGCGTTGAGCTTGTTGTCGCCGCGCCGGTTGCGCTTGTGTCGGTCTGCGTGAACGCAATCCCGTTCGAGAATGTCGCGAGGCCCGCCGAATCAATTCTCAATCTTTCGGTCAACTCATTCGAACCATACGCTGTCGTTGAAAAAACCAATCTGCCGAGAGTGTTGTTAGTCGAAACAGTGCCATCCATAAAACACTCGACCGCACCGACATAATTTCTGAAGTCAGTGCCATCGTATGCCTCAAAAAAAACTGAACCGGCACGGTCACCGTCAACGGCGATGGTTGGGGAAGCGATAGTTCCTCTGCTTTTTGCAAGATGCAGCGAACCACCATAAACGTCTGCTGCCGCGCGAACAGTAGCAATGCCTTGGGTTCCAAGTTGCTGCAACTCTGGCGTCCAACCGTCAAACCCATACCCAGTCGCAGCCGGAGTAGCTGCGCCATCCACAAGCACGAGGCCAGCCGAGTCGATGGTGAGGCGGTCTGTCGTGTCGGTTCGCAACGCAACGCCAGTAGAACCGGCTCTGACCATCCCAGACGCTACACTGCTAGTCGTGCCGGTAAGCTCGAACCCGCTGCCATCGGAAGCATTCGCCCGAATGTTGCCGGTAACTTCAGCATAGCCACTCACCAACAATTCCCCATCTGCCGGTGTCGCCGCAGTCGTTCCTATGCGAGCCGCTTTAGAGTTCAACTGCTCAATCGGCGTGACTTGAGCCACACCCGTTGCCGAGGCCGTGCCGTCTGCCGCACCAGCGCGGTCTTGCACCATCAACGATTGGGTCGGGTTGGCGAAAGCTAGGTCGTAATCAGCCACCACTCCAGAGGCAACCAATTCAGTGCTGACACTCGCTGCGTTGAGTTGAATTGTTCCAGCCGAGGTGGCGTTAATGTAGATGAAGTTGCTCAACCCTACCGGTGCAACAAAATCAATAACATTAGTGGAGGAAGCAGTAAGTGTTGCCAAATCAACATAACTGCCAATCCAAGCTCGCACCTTAAATGTGCCGGTAATTGTTCCAGTTCCGATTACGAGCCGGTAGCGTTTGCCCGCAACGAATGTTACCGGATGATATATCCCCAAACTCGTCGAACCGGAGGTAAATTGCAGAACATTGCTCGCAACACTAATGTCAGTAATGTTGCCATCAGTATTCCAAACGTAATTAGTGTTAAATGTGGCTCGGTCTGTCGCATCGTTGCCAGTATCCGCTTGGGCGGTTCCCCAGTTTTTGTCAACAGCACCAGTAATCTTGTTCGTCTGCACCCCATACTGGTCGGCAAACGGCACGGTAGCGTTCTCGTAGCTCGCCGTGACCTCCGCTGCGGTCAAACTCTTATTCCACAACCTCGCCCGATACAGAACCCCATCGAAATTTGAAGTGTTTGTTGTGCCAGAATCCAGCTTCGCACCCAACGCAAGTTTATCGGCAATGTTTGGCAGCGAGCCACCCGCAAGCGTTGCTGTGCC
>NZER01000237.1 GCA_002690445.1 Candidatus Pacearchaeota archaeon | reverse complement strand
GGCAGTCGTTGCAGATGCCTTGGAAAGTTCCGCAACTGCATTGGGGTGATGGATGATATAAACCTGATTGCCAAACTTGTTCGCCTTCGCCCGTGATATAGCAGCATGGACATTCGCTGTCGAGAATGTCTGGTTGTCTGCACTAAGGGCAGTGCCACCATTGAGGTTAGGCCACAGAGCTATAACGTCCGTGTCCTTCTTCCTAGCCATGCCGTCACCAAGCTGTCGCCCTATCATGCTGAACACATTGTCAGCAGCCTGTCGGACGAGCTTGTCTGTCAGTATGACCTTGGCCCCGACCTCAGAGGCTGTCAGGTCTACCGTGGTCATCCCGATTTCTTCCTCATCAATGATGTCCTGACCGTCAACGAGATCGCTCATGCTCATCTGTCCCACCTTTGGAACAGTGACCTGCTTGGCGCCCTTGGGCAGAGAGAACTGCTCAATGAGTGCCAAGGCTGGGCTATTATGCTCCTCTGTGTATCTGGCGGAAGCTATTATAATTCTTTGGGCATTTTCTAAATTACCCGTTGTGGCTGTTTGTGCCATGTCAATCCTCCTAAATTATGCTCCGAAAGCCATTTTTCGCGCAGCCCTTACTGCTGCGTCTGACCTGTCTCCTGCATTGTACGAATCAAGAAGTCTCTGGTCGTTAGTGGATGCCTCCGTAGCGCCCTGACTATTGTCGAAAGTCTGCGGTGGCACACGGCCCTGCTTCAAGCGTGCAATTTCCTGTGACTGAGCACGGAGCTGAGACATTCGTTTAGCCTCATGCTCCATCTCTTGCGGTGTTTTGAATCTCGCCAGTGCCGCCAAATCTTCGACAACACTTTTATCGACGAGCTTGTACTTCTGGGCAAAGTGCATTGCTGCGTTCTTCTGTCCCTCAACGAAGTTTATTACATTGAAAGCTGTAGACTCCTGATCTCGCAGCTCCTTCTGGTGTGCAACATATTGTCGCGCTGTTTGCCTAGCTGACTGTGGGTCAGATCCTCTTTCCTGAGCCTGCCGCTCTAACGCCTGAGCCTGCCGCAGTGTCCTCTGCTCCCAATCCTTCTGGGCAGTTGCGTGCCGCATTTTCTGAAGCTCTTCAAGTTGGCTTGCAGTAGCTGATGCATCTTGAGTAGGCATCGGAGGCGCATCTAGCGTAGCTGTTTCAGGTGCAGATGTTTCCGGCTGCACCGAAGGGGCAGCCTCTGGCTGCCTTTCTTCTGGCGCAGGTGCCCCTTCGATTGCAGGCGTTTCTTCGGAAACGTCTACTCCTCCGACATCTACTTCACCCAAGTCCTGTAACTGGCCTTGAGCAGCAGGTGTCTCTTGCTGCACTTGCTCACTTTGTTCATCAGAATTTATTGATATAACCATTTCCGTTACTCCTCCTTAGTTTGTCCTTAATTATGATGATATGTCAAGCCAGTTAATACTGGCTAAGATCTTGCCTGTTATATACATCAGTCAGAAACTCCTTGATGTCTGCAATCTTTTTCTCGCCAGACCTGTGGTTTCTTACAATTCTGTAAACCTTGCTTCCGTATGGCGTTATTGGCGGGGTTGCTTCTGTTCCCCTCTTGCCGAGGAGAACGAGCATCCCCTCTATCCGTTCTCTTCTTGCCCTTTGCTGTGGCGTAAGCCCGATGAGTCTTGTACTAAGCGCCATGTTCAGCTTTTCCGCACGCCGCCCAGAAACATCCTTCAGCCACGTATGTTGACTTTCAATCTGTGATTTTGCCTGTCTGGTTCCTGCCCAGTCCCATCTTCTGTAAGCATCCCGTATAGTTTCTTCCGATCCCGGGACCATACGCACGATGTCCTCGATAATCTCTGTCTCAAGATCGTAATAGGTTGCACCACCAGCCGTTATCGGCACATCTCCCACAAAGTCCTGCATATCTATCAGAAGGGAGACAGCAGGAGGAGCCTGTTGCTTGGCAGCATCCTCGATCCGGAACCTGTAAGTATTTACCTGTGCCTCCGAAAGGTTGGGGTATCTTTCTCTCATCTCAACCATCCATTCGTTGACGCGCTCCTCTCTCAGGTCCCAGTCTACAGATTCGTCTTGTTTAACGATTGACATACCTTCTTCTGGGTAGAGCCTTTCATAGTAATGGGCCTGCATCGCATCATATATATCTGTGTCAGCATACGAAAGTTTCCCAAGATCCATCTGCCTTCCCCATTCAAACAGGTCCTCAACAAGGCCCTCATACGGACCGCGCTCTCCGGTAAGGGCTCTGCGCTGACGGGAGTATTTCCCCATAAACTTGCTTGCCAGCTTTCGCACCGTACCGAAATCCCCCATGCTTACTGGGTAGACTTCCATCTTCTGTCGTCCGTTCGGGCCCAGCACAGGCTTGCCCTGCGGATCTATAACGGGCAGTTCAAGCGTCCCGCCCATGAGAAAGACTTCTTCAAGACGAGCAAAGGTTTCCTCCTGCTGCGCCTGTATCTCTTTCTTTTCCACAGCATATCGGCTATACGGAGCCTTGCTGCTTTCCAGTCTCTGGTCAACCTGTTTCTGAAACCTGACGAACTCCTCAGGCGACATAAACTCAGACAGCCGTCCATCACGGAACATATCCTTGATCTTGCCCCTGATGTCACCAGCAACCTGATCCCAAGTGAGCAGGTCGCCCTCGTTTCTGCCAAACACGTTGAGCTTAACTCCCAAGTCTCTGCGGGTGGACAGGAAAGGAATCAGGTTTTTGCCACCTTCAGCATAAAGTTTCCTGAGTTCTTCGACTGTCATCCTTGCTGTGTTCGGATCGTCTGTGACCCCGAAGGCTTCTTGTACCATCGGATCGTCCGGGCCCTGAGCAAGAAAGTCTGCGTAGACTGCCTGCTCTGTTTCGGAAAGGGATTCGTAAGAGCTCTTTGCCCCAGCTCCCTGTAATGCTGCCTGAGCTACCGCAGTTAATTTCTCTCCGGCTCCTCCGGCTACAAAACGGTCCAAGATAGTTTCTTTGCCAGCATCTCCCATAAACAGGTCATCAGATGCAAATGGCGCAATGTATTCTAGGATCATCTCAATCGGACTGGGGCCGCCTTCCTCCCAAGCTCTTGTCTTCTGCCCTATCGCATCCTCTCCAAAAAGCATATCAAGAGTGATTCCCGATATAGGGGCACTGATATTAGAACGAAGGTCTTTTATCGACTGCCCTAAGATGTCCCATTCCCAGAGCTCGCCTTTCTGTTGCGCTGAATACCCGTTGAGTATCAGGAAAAACGGGCTCATAGCCATACGCAGCATCGAATCCCACGGCCCAAACAAGCTGATGTCAAGCTGGCCCAGCTTGATACGCATGAAGTTAGGATTGAAATGCCAGCGACCTGTTTCAGGGCTTCGCAAGAACGGATTGATATCCGTGTCTTCACCCACCGCGTCGTTCAGCAGGATAGTCGTAGTGGTTGCAAAGGCCACGTAGCGCCCCATTACTTTTCTGGCCAGTCGTCTTTGGGCAGTCTTCTGTGTGCCGGGGGCAATCCCCATTATGACATCACTCATAGTTTTCAGCCTTGCCTGAAAGAACCGCGGAGCAAAAAATACAAACTGTCCGAGCTCTCCCATAAATCCTCTCTGGCCTACGCCGTAAAGGTTATTGATAGCACTGGCTGCCTGAGTCCCCAGCCCGCTTTCTATGTACTCGGCCTTGGTCATTCCTTTCATGGCCCTGTCGAGATTCACCTCTCCATCCCACATAAGCCAGCGGCCAACATTTCCAAAGGTTGTGAACATCCTGTCTGCCTGCTTGATGATTGGCGCATTGCCTAAGAATGTGCCCCTGACTGATATGTCAGGTGTTTTATACAGTATTGCCAATCCCATCTGGACAGATTCCAGTGGAGTGAAATGCCCGTCCGCCAGCGCCTGCTTCTCTGCTTTCCAAAAGAACTCCCCCATAACATTCTCGTTACGAAGAGCGTTGACCATCGTCCTTACTGCCGTTGCAGTAGTTCCCTGTCGCTTGATCTTCATCTCAACGCCGCCACCGGGAAGGAAACCAATGTTTCTAAGTCCACCTGTTATTGCTTCTGCTAAATCATATCCGGCACCAGCTAGTCCCTGTACGCCGACACCGCTATAGTCCCCGGTAGCATTTAGCATCCTTAAAGTTGAGTTAACGTCGCGGATCATCTTGCTGAACCGCCCGGGATCTTCTGCTTTCCTTAGAGACTCTATCTCCTTAAACATTGCGTCACGGAGCTGAACAGGAAAGAAGTGGCCCTCAATGCCAATCCCGCCTATTGTTCCCATATCTTTCAGGGCGTCCTCTTTGAAAACCTTCAGCAGTCTATCCGCGTCAACAATGCGGCTATTGAGGTCTTTCATTTCCTTCGCGGTAAACATCTTCAGGCGGTCAGCGTCACGCTGTAAACGTGCCCATTTTGTTTTCCATTGGTTCCTGCTCTTTTCGAGCCGGGTAACTGCGTCTATCAGCGTCCCTTCCGCACCGGGTTTGTCATCAATTAAAGCAGGGGCAATCCGGAAAGCCTCATCAAAATCTTCCATAAGAGATGATGCTGTTTCCAATAACCTCGCAGATCTCTTTGGGAGACGCTTCTGTCTTGCTGCTGCATTAGCAATCTTTTTTTGTATATGCTTAATCTGCTCCTTCAACGCTTTGTAGGGCTTGGATGGAGTTAATAGATTTTCGGCAGTGTCCATATCTAGTCCCCATTCCCTTGTCACCCTCTGTATATAGTCTCCCGTAGCATTGGAGCGGGCTTTCGTGCCTACCATTCCCATGTAATCAGCCAAGGCATCCCCGGGATTAGCATAGACAATTCCTTCAAGCATACCCTGTGCCTGTGATGGCCGCCTTCTATGTAAGGGGGTCGCAACCCACTGCATGGTTTCTTGATTCAGCTCTACCTCTTGTGGCATCCGATTCTTTGGCGGTGGCGCCAAACCATGCTGGGCATGGGCCGTAGGGCCAAAGGGGAAGTAAGCATCGCCAGCGTCATAGTTAACTCCGGGTGCGGTTCGCACGTTGTTCATGCCCTCCCGCACCAACTGATCTTCGCCCCTGCGTGCCCATCTGGCGGACCTGTCGATCAGGTCGTTTAGCGTGATAGTGCTCCCATCAGGTAGCTTTATCTCTATAGCCTCAAGTTCTTTCTTGTAAAGGGATTTGCGCTGCACTACGTCAGCAAAGGAAGGCTCTAGGTTGAGAGCAACCCATTCTGTTTTTCCGCTGATAGGATTTTTCCATCGCTTATTAACTGGTGCGTCTGGGTATAGCTTCAGGTAATTGGCATCAACCAGTGTCCGTCCTTTGAAGGAGAGATCTGGCAGCCCTATCTTCTTGAAGTAGTCAGAGTTCAGTGTAATATTTACTTTCTTACCTGCCTCAAGTAGCCCTGATACGAGGTTGCCGCTTTCCAGTGCAATACTCATGTCACTGTCAACGATATCTGCAAGTCGCCTGCCTGATGCGCCGCCCATGTTGTAGTTGAAAACACCAGTGTCAATTCCTGCCTGCACAAGCATGACTGTCTCTGATCCGGAAATTGAAGCAACGCCCTCTATCTGAGTCTGCCACTCATCATCGCGGGCGCGGTACTGTTTAACTATTTTTTTGGCCTCTCCCGTGGTTAAGGCCATATCTTGCGGCCTGTCTGTTATGAGCCGTGCAACAATCGGGAGAGTTCTGAGGCGTGCTGGTACTACGTTTGAGTCAAGTGTTTTGATGGCAGCATTTCTTATTGCTTGCGTAATCCTGCCTATCCTATTGGCAGGCACAGAGGGAATAGCAGAATCAGCCATCCTGTAGATGGGGCCTTCAGCAGACGGGGGTGTCTGGGGTGTTTGGGAGGCGGTTAGAGCTTTTCGGTGGTGTTCAGCGAATCGGTCCTTTGATCGCTTGTTCTTTTGCCAAGGAGAGAGTCCCTCTTTGTCCCCTGCTTCAATCCCTGTGGATTTGTTATGATAGCTCCTATACGAATCGTATCCGTCGAAGCCACCTTTTTCTCCGAAGGCGTAGAGCCTTCTAGGCTGAACTCCGTAAGCCCCGCCGCGTTCAGTCCCCGTCGTAACTCGTCGAAGTATTCTCTTAATGTCCGCGTCATTTGTAAACCCCACTACCTGCTTGATAAATTCGTCCGGGTCAGTATACGCTGATACGTTGACAAAGTCTATTCCCGTGTTGTCAGGGCGGATAGCAAACCCTGCCAGCCCTTTCTCCGTGGCCTTAGAGAAAATCATGTCTATTTCATCACCCGTAAGGATTTTGCCCCTCGCGGTTTTTAGTTGCACAGACGGCTCTACTGTATACGCAGGGCTTTTCTTCGGAACCTCCGGGTATTTACCCCACGGCACTGCCGCATCGAGGTCAGCTACTTCAGGGAAATGTATCATTACCGAGTCCTGCCCGAAATCTGTGTCAGCTATGTCAACCATTGTGCGGATGAACTGATCTATCTGCTCGGGTGCTACATCCGCTGTGATATAAAGGCTTGGTTCTAGCACTGCTTCGCCTGCGTCCCCGGCAAAGAGCCCTGCGTTAGGGCGGACATTGACATTAGCGTATGTCGGCTCAAGGATTCCCCTGACATAATCAGAAGAGTCCTTCATGATATCCCGATACATCCGTTCGCCCTGAACAACCTCCCCGGGGTCTGAGCTCTTCATCAGCCTCTCTGCTTCTGTACGGTTACTTCTGACTGGCCGATCAAAAAACGGTGTCCGTCGTTGGGCCCTCCCTTGCGTGGCGGAGCTTAGGCCACCTTGCACCTGAACCAGTGTTTTCTCAACCGCCTGAACGGATTCCATGTGTTCCTGCCTCATCTTCGTGCCGGGAGAAATACCTTCTACTAGGTTCTGGTCAATTAACGTCTGTCCCGTTTTCATTGTCTGGGCATGAACGGCAGCGCTGCTACCTTCTCCCATCTCGCTGAAGCCGCGTCGTTGCAGCCAGCTAATCGTCCTGCTGAACCCTGACGGTGTGAATTTTGCACCATGGTACGCTGCCTTTATTGGTTCTTTTAGCAGGTACTTAAAGCCGCCGCCTACGACTGCATCAAAAAGGTGTTCAACCCTCAGCGGTATCTGTAGTAT
>NZER01000236.1 GCA_002690445.1 Candidatus Pacearchaeota archaeon | reverse complement strand
TTGCCTAAATTAATTGATGAGGAGCAAGCAATAACATTTGATATAGATGATATTGGAAATAAAATTGCTGACATATTAGATACTAAACCAAAAGAAAAACTATCAGCATTGTCTAATATGAAGCATGCATTAGGAATAAATAATGGAATATTACTTGCACAAGAACATCAACTAGAACAAATAAAATGGCGAATTCATAAAGGTAGAGAAGATCTAAAATCTAAAAAATTAGAACTAAAAAAGTCATTAAAACAAAAATCTAATATTGAATTTAATGAAACTAAAGATTCCGAAATTCAAGAAATTAGAGATGAGATAGGAACAGTAAGTTTTGAATTAAATGACTTACATGGCAAACTATTAAATATCTCAGGTAAATTAAAAATGGCAGAAAAATCTAAACAAGACGCACAAGACGGAATTAATAGATTAAAAGAACTTGAACAACAATACCAGGGATATGAATATTACCAAAAGTCTGTACAACGAGATGGCGTTCCATATCATTTAATAACAAAAGCACTTCCACAAATAGAATCCGAAATAAATAATATTCTAAATCAAATTGTCGAATTTACCATGATATTACAAACAGACGGCAAAAATATTAATGCTTATATTGTTTATGATGATGATAATTATTGGCCATTAGAATTAACATCTGGAATGGAGAAATTTATTTCATCGCTTGCAATTAGAACTTCACTTATAAACGTTTCAAACCTACCAAGACCAAACTTTTTAGCAATAGATGAAGGCTTCGGAGTACTAGATTCAGATAATCTTAATTCAATGCACATGTTATTCGATTATTTAAGATCACAATTTGGTTTTATTATGTGTATATCTCATATTGATGCAATGCGTGATATTGTAGATAAGCTCATTGAAATCAAAAAGGTTAACGGATACTCTGAAATCGACTTTGCCTGATATTTATAAGAAATAGAAGGTTAATACATGGCTCATAACGAAGGTCGACTAAGAGGCAAAGTCGGCAAATTATTGTTAAGTACTTGGAATTCAATTACATTACTCGATAGATCTCCAAAATCTAACGATTATTTTAATATTGTTGAACTACCAAACAGGCTTACAGCTGGAAGAAATGTTATTAAGTTCAATGCAGCAGGCGGAAAATTAGCCGACAAATCAAAAGTCTATTTTGAAATACTAGATTGGAACGGCGATTCAGTATATTGGGAAGCACTTAATTACGTAGAAAAAGATGGAACACGTGTTATCTCAATACATATATATCCAGAAACTGCCCCAGGAACATGTACATTGTATTTTGCAGGACGAGCAAAAATCCACCCAGGTACAGGTAAAGAAATTAAATATAGTACTGACCCTGGCAGAAATGATTTTAGGGATAGGCCTAATATATTATGGGAACATAAGCTTAATATAGCACCAACTAAACCAAACAGCTCAGAAATTATATTTCTTAAGAATCCGCGTATTACAGTTAGAGAAAATGTAGTACATTACATGCGACCCGTCAATTTGCCTCAGGTGAATTTGATGAAATCTTCATCAATGTACCCAAATTCAGCATTAGCAATAGAAGCAATTCCATTAACAACAAATAATTCTGTGAATGTATTTGGTACGGTCCAACCTGGAGGAGGCACTCCTGAACCTGATGAAGGAGCTGCACTACCAGATACTGGAAACGAAAATCTATCAAGTACTCCACGTGGAGTTGGCGTCATGTCCCCACCAATCATATTCGCTTCTAATGAAGGCAGCGAGAATGATTCTGAAGAACAGATGGATGAAGGAGAAAGTAATTGGGTCGATCCAGCTAATGCAGGAACTGCCACAGGCCCAATATCAATATCAACGCTAGGTTATAATATAATACAAGGATACTCTAGACTTAAAACAACTAATTTTCCATTATCACAAAGTATGGAAGGAGGATATATTAGTATTCCTCACCCAAAAGTTGAAGCACGAGGAAATACACACCTTGGTGCAGATGGAAAAGTTTTCGGACAACTCGGAGATGATGCCGCTAAGCCAGTAGATTCTCTTTCTGCATTTACAGTCCAAACATTGACTGGTAGTAAATGGCAATTTAGAATATTACAAGTACTAAATACTACTACAGCATTTGTAACACAAGTTCAAGGAGAACAAATGCTCCAAGGAGCTGAAGGCGCATTTTCGTATGTAGCTACAAGATATGGCGAAGGAGATAATCCATTAGGAACAGAGGGATATACAATTGGAAGTATAACAGCATCTGCAGAGTTCACATCAAGTCATACTGAACCATTTGTAACAGTAGATTCATTACAATCACAATCATTCGCAGAAGTTGTATTATCTAATATCGAGCCAGCAGCTGGAGATGTTTATAAAGTTAAAACATTATTCAAACCTAGTGGCCAATACGGAAATTTTGTAGATGCAGGAGATACAGAATTAGAAAAGGTAGAACTGTTAGAAGATACAGCTTCATATGAAAACGTCCAATCATTGGGAATGATATATAATAGGATGGGACATTTTACTAGTCTAGCCGATTTTAATGAATATTGGGAAAATACAAATGGATATCAAGACGCTGAAAATGTTTTAACACCAACATTTAATCAAGATAAGTTAATAAGTGGAATAAAATTAACTCCTGGAGGAGCTTTTGATAATGGCCTCAATAGGTATGGATACATACATTTAAAATCTGCTCATGAAAAAAAGGTCTATGCAGGAACAAGGTATAATGTATGGTTTGATGCTCATGTTGAAAAAAGTCTGGCTGGCGCGGCATATGCGTCGACAGACCCGCATGTACAGAACGCAAGAATTGATATATATGTATCTGGTTCAAAAGGCTCAATAGAATACTTATCTACTACAGGACAAGATTACCGAGACCTGTACCGTAAATCTACAAATGATATAAATAGGACATTAGTCCAAGGTTACGGAAATGCTTATCCAAATAATTATCTTGAAGATGATAAGGGATTTGGTACACGTATAGGCACAATAGAATTAAATGAAGAAGATACATCACGAGGTGCAATTAGTATTCCATTTTATTCTGGTGATGCCCAAAAAATTGATCTGTACTTCATTGTACGTCGAGGATTATGGACTATTGCAAATGTATCAGTAATGTCTTCTGCTGAAACAGGATTCACACCTAACTATGCAAGAATGAACATTCGAATACCTAGTGAGTATATTGAAGTGCCAATGGCATTTAAATTTCAATATTTCGACTACAAAGGCAACCAAGCAGCTGCAGAATCACAGATATACCCGGTCACATTTTATGGAGATAATAAAGTTATTGCCGGCCAGAGTAATGTAATAACAGGTTCGTTGTATATAGGAAACTCAATGTTATCTGGAATAGAAATAGCAGGTGTTGAATCTGCATTTATAAGATCAATAGGTTATGAAGGATTCACAACAGCCTCAGCCGGTTCAGGTTCAGGCTTTATGTTCTGGAGTGGCTCAGTATTAACTGGTGTTGCAAAAGGAGATGATTATAAAGGAGTAGGACTTGAATTAGTACAAGACTCGGCTAGTTATTTTAGATATAGATCGAATCCAGGCGAGATAGATATAAGAACAAATAAATTCTTCCTAGGAAGTGACTCAGCATTTATTTCTGGAGCTGGTGACGGAACTATGGCAATATCATCTTCATTCTTTGAATTATCAACAGCCGGCTCTGTTACAATGCAAGGAACTATTACTGCAGAAGCAGGTGGTACAATTGGTGGAGCAGAAATAGGAACTTCATCATTAGCATATCCACCGATATGGACAATATCAGCATCATCAAATCCAACTGACCCAGCCTCATTTATATCCTCAAGTACATTTAAGGTTAGTGCAGGAGGACAAGCAACTGCATCTAATTTATTAATAAAAGGCGATTCTGTATTCCAAGGTACTATATCAAACCCAAATTATTGGAAAATAGACAATTCTACAGATGATACTAAACCCGGTGGATTCATATCTTCCTCTGCTTTCAAAGTTAATTCTTCAGGTAGTATGACAGCAAGTGCTGGTAAAATTGCAGGAGCCACAATATCAGCTGATAAATTATCATATTCATCAAATTGGTCAATATCCGCATCAAGTAACGCTAATGAAGTATTCATATCATCAAGTAACTTTAATATTAAACAGAGTGGAGATATAACAGGTTCTCAAGTATTATTCACAGGCGGTAAGATAGCAGGAGCTACAATAGCAGATGATAAATTATCATATTCAGATAATTGGGCAATATCAGCATCTTCAACCGCGAATGAAGTATTTATATCTTCAAGTAACTTTAAAGTTGACCAAAGTGGCGTTATAACTGCATCTGCAGGTTTAATTGCAGGAGCTACAATAGCAGACGACAGATTATCATATTCAACCAATTGGTTAATATCAGCTTCAAGTAACGCTAATGAATATTTCATATCATCAAGTAAATTTAATGTGAAACAGAGTGGTGATATAACAGGGTCACAAGTATTGTTTACTGGTGGAAAAATAGCCGGAGCATTAATAGCAGACGACAGATTATCATATTCAAATAATTGGGAAATATCAGCATCATCAACTGCAAATGAAGTATTCATATCATCAAGTAAATTTAAAGTTAGACAAAGCGGTGATGTAACCGGTTCTCAAGTATTATTTAGTGGTGGTAAGATAGCTGGGTGGGAAATTGACACTCAAAAATTATCTAATACTGGTATACATGTAAGTGCAAGTTATGGCGTAAAAGCATTCGATACAAATAATGATAATTCTGCTTATGTTGAATTAAAATATAAAGCAGGCGATAATTTCGGAATAACAGGAGTCACAGGTAGTAACAAAATATTTGAACTAGGGTCAACAAATCAAATCGCTAGCTGGTCTTTCGATAATACAAAAATAATATCTAATTTAGGAATAAATTCACAAACCGAACCAGGAATTGTAATTAAATCAGAAGGAACAATTGAAACCGACCCATTCATATCAGGATTAACAGCAAATGCAACAGGTTGGCAAATACGAGCTGATGGTAGAGCAGAATTTGAAAATGCAGTAATTAGAGGAACGCTATCAACAGCTGTATTTGAAAAAGATACTATATCAGTAGTCGGTGGACAAGTAATGGTTGCCAATGCGGCAAAGATTGATGCTGTCAGTCCAAGATTTACTGATTATCCATATGCAAAATCTCATATGGGAGAAGATATAAATTATAGTGGAGAGCTATTACCAATCACATCATCTACTGGTTACGATGAAGATGGCTCTTTAAGATGCGCATCTTGTAATCCAACAGGAAGCCATCCAGGCACAGACAATTTATGGTTCAGATTTGATAATACAACAACTACCTATGGGTCCGCAAGATTTACTTTTAATACAGGATCATTTGGACCCCCTTTAGTTAGCGATGGAACATATTATAGATTTACATTCTATTCATCAGGCTCAACTAATGCAGCTGGTGCTGAGAAATTACCGAATTTTAGAGTTGCTAAAACAGGCACAGGAACTTATACTCCAAATTATATTATCGATGGAACCGAAACAAACGGCTGGTCATCAGGTATATCAGATGGACATCATGTAGTAGAGTTTTCATCAAGTGGAGATTGGGGAAATACAGGAACCTTTACTAATGATGGAGTAATTTTACATTTCCAATGTGGCGACAATGAATTAGGAAATTCATTTCATCTACGTGATTTACATTGTTTGACAATATCTCAATCATTAACAGTAGATAATGCAGGCGGATTTGTTAAAGGCGAAATAATAGTTGCAAAATCAACAGATCAAGGACCAGACGGCAGAGCAGGATTTGTTCGTGAATATATGCAGGTTATTGATACAGATTTAGGATTATCAGAAACGCCAGCATCAGGAACATTAGACTTATCAGCTGCAACTGCAACTATAGGCACATATACAAACCTAATAGTAACAGCATCTAAATATTATACATTTACAGGAGTTTCATCCACAACAGCCGATGATGTTGCAAATAATCAATATTATTTCCTATTAGGTACAAATAAAGCAGAATCATTAAATGCATTAAAAAATAAAATTGTTGAAGAAGTTCTTGATATGTTTGTTATGACAACAGGCTCTTTACAAGGAGTAACAGATCAAGTATATTTCTTATCTCACGGAGCAGGAACGGATGGAAATGCATATGGATTTATGACTGGTTCGGTAAAAGGAACTTTAGGTGGCGCGATTGCAAGAACTAAACCAACTTTAACTGTTGAAAGAAATATGGATGCGCGCGTAGCTGGTAATGAGCGTGGATATGCAATAGAAAGAATTAAAGATGGACAATCATTAGCATCTCAAGGAGCAGAAGGCACAGGATACATATTATTAAATGCACAACCAACTGATGATTATACTCCATACATTGATATTGTAGAAAGAACAGGTTCAAGTGTAGGTTCTATATCTCAATCCACTAAAGAAAATATATTTGGTGAAGTAAAAACTGTTGCAAGAATAGGAGATTTATCAGGAATAACAGATTATAATTTCTCAGACGGAGTTACTGGTTACGGAATTTATACAGATAACGGATATTTCAAAGGTAAGATAGAAGTTAGTTCATTACCAAAAAATCCGCCAAATGATAATTTAGTATTACATTTTAATTTTGGTGCCGGTACTGGTAGCACAGTTATGAACCAAGCTAACTACTTTGTTGGAGGAGAGTCTATAACAGGTTCATGGGATATTACTAATCCAGCATGGGGGTCAGGTAGTGATGCAATAACAAGTTATGCATTAAAATTAGATCCTGGATCAAATACTCTTGTTAGTCATGATAATGTCTATTATGATGGTATTAAGATGCACTCAGGCTCCTGGTCAGCATGGTTCAAATGTGATGATGTAGCCTTTAATACTATTGACGGCGCGCCACAAGTAATATATGAAGAAGGTGGAACAACAGCTGGAATGAATATATTTGTATCTGCAAGTAATGTATATTTTAGAATGTACGAAAATTTACATACAAGTAATGATGCCACCAAATGCTTTGTTTGTTCTGCAAGTATTGAATCCGGACAATGGCATCATGTTGTAGGAACATTTATTAGAGGATCTAACTTAGAAACTAAAATGACCGGAAGTCTATATTTAGATGGAACATTAAGAGATCGTTCTCATACTTTCACCAACAATAATGATTTAGATTATGGAGAAAGAACGGGTATTGGAGCAGTTGTCGATTATGCTAATATATCAATTACAAATGGTGAAATTGTTAACTGGACAGGACCCGGTGGAACATATTTTACAGGTTCTATTGATGAGGTAAGAGTATATGCAGGTAAAATTTTAACTGATGAAGAAGTTCAAGGATTATATTTAACACCTGCAGGAACATCACCAGGTTCTACTATTATAGAAGGTAATAGAATTCAAACTGGGCAAATACAATCTAATAATTGGGGAGCATCATATGGGTCTGAATTTAATTTAGACGAAGGAACATTTAGGCTTGGAGGTGCATCTAATCCAAAACTAGAATTTGACGGCGGAACATTATATGTTTCCGGCACCATATCAGCATCTCTAGGTAATATAGGTGGAGCAACAATAGGTGCAACATCACTAGCATTTCCAAATTATTGGCGTATATCATCATCAACATCTGATATCGACCCAGCATCATTTATTTCATCATCTAAATTTAAAGTATCTGCAAACGGCGATATAACAGGCTCACAAGTATTATTTGATGGTGGCACGATTGGTGGCTGGGCTGTAACTGGCAATGATTTAGTATCAGATACTAATGCTGCAGCAAAACGATTAATACTTGATGCAGCAAATAATACAATGGGTTATCAAAAAGCCAACTCAACTACAAATACAGTAGATCTTGGCCAATCGACCATATGGACAATAAATACTGCAGGAAATGGATATACTAGTAGAACATTTACAGGACTTCAAGTCAAAACAGGCAAACCAGATCTTAGTACCACTCAAGCTAACCCTGACGGCATCTTTATGGTATCAGGTAGTCATAATGAAGATAGTCCAAGTATAGCACAAGCATCATTAGACACCTTCAGAGTAGTGACACCATCATGGGATTATCAAGTTACAGGATATACTCAAGCACCACCTTTATTCGATGGCTGGGCTTCACACCACTACCATAAAATTAATCAATCAGGAAGTATGAATCCTGGAACTAGTTTTCCATTTATCAACCGGTTTACCCATTTTGAAGATGTAAGAGGTAAATCTTTTCCTCATGATGCAAAAGTATCGGCCGGCAACAGTAACAATTATGTAATAGGCGATTTCCAGAAGATAGAATCTGCCACAGACCCAATTCCCGGATTTGCAGCAGCATATTATGCAAACGTTGATATTACAGGTTCTCTTCAAGATACTAAAGCTTATTCATTTATGGGAACAAAAGGAAGACTTTATAATGAAGATGAAATCAGGGGTGGTGATAATCTATACATAAAAGGTATTATTTCAGCAAGTTCTAATATTTACGCCGGAACTGTTGCAAGTCCTGGAGGTTTATTTGGCACATTAGCACATGGGTCTCAACCAAATATAACATCAGTAGGAACTATTTCAGACGGTACATGGAATGCTGATGCAATATCAGCGAATTACGGTGGCACAGGCGTAACATCTATTACAGCTTTAAAAGATCTATTAGATGACCAGACCTGGACTTTTGCAAATGCTGTAACTTTTACAGGACATATATATGCAAATGGAAATATTGATGGAGACGGCGCATCCGATT
>NZER01000235.1 GCA_002690445.1 Candidatus Pacearchaeota archaeon | reverse complement strand
GGTTTGGGGGCGGGGGGGCGGGGCGAGGGTGGTTTTGTCCAGCGAGTTAAACCTTTGTTTTTTGTTCCGGAAGGTGAGATACGGAAATATGCAAAAAAGAGAAAATTTAAAATTAATTATGAAAAATGTCCGTGTGCCTTTGGGACTTATAGGGTTGAGACGCGGGAGTGGATGAGTAAGATTTCTGATAAGGAGAAGATGAAAATTGTTGAGGGGTTTCAAAAGTTAGTTCCGGGGTTGAGGCGGGGGTATGGGCGGGAGTTGAGAAAGTGCCAGATTTGCGGGGAGCCGTGCAGTAATGTTGCTGAAGTTTGTAATGCGTGCCAGATTTTTCAGGAATTGAAGTAGGTGGTTGAGTATAGAAATGTTTAAATAGGTCTTTTTTCTATATTTCTTTGTTACGCAACAAGTTGTGGTAAAAAGAGTTAGGATACACAATATGTTGTGTTTAAATATCATGATATGCCCTTATTGCAATAGTGTGGAAACGAAGGTGATTGATAAACGGGATAGTAATTCTCTTACGAGGCGGCGGCGGGAGTGTTTGAAGTGCGGGAAAAGATTTACAACTTATGAGAGGGTTGAGTTTGATTTGAGTGTTGTGAAAAAAGATGGGGGGCGGGAGAAGTTTGATAGAGATAAGTTGAAGGCCGGGGTGGAGAAAGCGTTGGAGAAGAGGCCTGTGAGTTCTGAGAAAATAGATAGTATTGTGAGCAATATTGAGGCGAGGATTCATAAGTTGGCTAAGGGCAAGGAGATTAAATCAGAAAAAGTGGGAGAGGTTGTGATGGCAGAGTTGAAGAAGGTGGATAAGGTGGCGTATGTTCGGTTTGCTTCGGTTTATCGGGAGTTTGCTGATATTGATGATTTTAAAAAAGAGCTGCGGGGGTTGGGTTGATGGTTGATGCTTTGTTGGATTATAGTGATTTTTCTGGGCTTCGTAGTGAACTTGTTGCAGAGTATGGGGGTAGGATAAATATGAGCTCTAATGCTCGGTTTGTTTGGGGGGAGGTATATAATAAATGTCTTGAAGATAGGACACCGGAAAGTGTTGCTCAAAGGATGGTTGCTGTGTGTTTAGATGTTGCTAGTGCTGATATGAATTACATGCCTGACGAAATGCCCCGTAAAGAAAAGATTGAGCATGTTAAGTCCAGGGCTAGAAGAAATTTGGAAATGTATGTTGATAATCGTTTTAGAGTTAATACTCCTGCGAATATTAATTTTGGTAGATGGGTTGTTCCAGAAGGACATGATCCTGCTAATGGAGCTCTTTATGGGGTGGGCAATCAACTTGGTTCTGCATGTTTTGTTATTCCTGTTGCAGATACTTTTGGAAAATCTACAACAGAGCTTAATGATGGTTTATGTGAGGCTTGGTTAACTCAACAACATGTTCATAAGTGGGGGGGTGGAACTGGATTTGCTTTTTCTAGAATTAGACCTAAGGGATCTTTAATTGGATATAATTCTTATGTTGATGGTATGAATTGCATGGATTGGAGTGGTGGACGGGGTACTTCTT
The DNA here is from genome assembly GCA_002690445.1 of Candidatus Pacearchaeota archaeon. The sequence continues at coordinate 26,605 of NZER01000235.1, read as the reverse complement.
CAGGGTATGAATCTTTTTTAACTAATTTCTTTAATGCGTCGACAGAGGCAGTGAAACAGGGAAATACAAGAAGGGGGGCAAATATGGGCATCCAAAGATTGGACCATATGGATTTCTTAGATCAGCTCTATGCAAAACATAGGGGTTCAAAAGATGATGAATTTAAGGTGAAAAATTTTAATCTCAGTGTTGCGGCTACTGATGAAGTTATGCAAGCTTTATCTGAGGGGGGGTATTATACTTTGTATAACCCTTTGAGAGCTAAGCATCGGAAAGTTCTAGAGGAGAAGTTTGGTGTTGAGAATCCAGAGCTAGTTAGGAAGCAGGATCTTGCGACGAGAAAGCAGTTTGAGGCGCTTCAAATGAAAAATAAAAATTCTCCTTTTGCGCAGGTGCCTTTGCCTAGCTTATATTTGGATGAAGATGGATCTAATGTTGTGAATGCTTATGATGGGAAGCGAATTGGGATAGTTATGAATGATGTAGTATATATTGATGGGGGGAGGGTTCGAGATATTTTTTCACAAGAAAATTATACTGGTGGAGAGCCAGGTATTGTTTTTTTGGATAGGATGAATGAAATGAATCCACTTTTATTAGATGGAGAAATTGAGGCACCAAATCCTTGTGGTGAACAACCTTTACCAGCAAATGGAGCTTGTGATTTAGGTTCGATAAATAGTGGGAAGTTTGTTAGATATGGGGTTTATGAGAGTAGGGAAGCTGCTAGTTCTGACTTGGAGAAAAAGGTGATGAAGTGCAAGTTTACTAAGGTTGAAGATAGGCGAGATGGGAAGGTAGGTGTTATGTCTTATGATTGGGATGCTTTTGATGAGACTGTTGAAGATGGAGTGAGATTTCTAGATAATGTTATTGATAGAAGTGATTTTCCTTCGCAAAAAATTGATGAACAAGTAAGAAAAACAAGGAATATTGGTTTAGGGCTTATGGGAGTATGGGATACTATGGTTTTGATGAAATTGCAGTATGGGGGTGATGAGTCTGTAGAGTTTGCAGGGGCTCTTGCTGAGCGTCTTCATGATAAGGCAAGAGAAGCTTCACAGAAGCTGGCAGAGGAGAGGGGAGTATTTCCTGCTTGGGAAGATAGTTTTCATAATCCTGATTCAGAATTATACAAGTGGTTTATGTCAAATCCAAAGACTATTGTAGATATGCATCGTGGAGAAAGAAAGTTAGCTAGTCCTGATGTTGTTAATAGGGAGAGGGTTATGGCTTATGGTAGGGAAGTAAGAAATGCTGCAATGACTACTCAGGCTCCGACAGGAACAATTAGGAGAACTTGTGGAGAGAAAGACCTCGGGTTGGAGGTGGATAATCTTTATATTAGTTCTGGTATTGAAGCCCCACATTCTGTTGTTGATGTTTCGCATATTCTTAACACTAAGCTTGAAGGTGTTTCTTCGGCAGCAGTTGCTTTGTTTAAGAGAGAGGGTATATATTCTAAGGAATTGATAGATGCTATTAGGAAGAATGAGGGAGGGGTTTTTGTTTATTCTAATACTCCTGCAGAATCGAAACCTCTTTTGGAATCTATTCCAGATGATGTAAGAGATGTTTTAGTTACTTCTGCGGGCGGGGAGGGGGATATTTATGAGATAAGTCCTGATCAGCATGCTACAATTGCTGCGACTTTTCAAGAACGGTGTGATAGTGCGATTAGTAAGACAGTGACTCTTCCATCTAGTGCAGTTCCTGGGGATGTTTGGTTAGCTACTGAGAGAATGTGGAGGATGGGAGGAAAGGGGATTACTGCTTATGTGGACCGCAGCAGAGAATATCAGATAGTTAATAAGACAGAGAGGGGAAGTGAGGTCAAAGAAGAAAAGAAAAAGATCAGAAGGCCTCTTTTGCAAAGATCTTTTACAATTGAACTACCTTTTCCAAGACCAGAACAGAAGGGAAGGCCAATGCATGAAGTTACAGATGTGGATTTTCAGCCAGATAGGTGTTTTACAACTGTAGCTTATAATCCTGTGCATGATAGAGTTACTGGAGTTTTTCAGAATTTTCCAGTAGCTGATCCGAATTTAATATCAACTGCAGGCCATAGGAATATTGCTCTTTCAAGAGATCTTAAAGGTGGAAAGCCATTAGGGGAGATAATTGAGGAGGCGGAAAAGATGAGTAGTCAGGGCGTTCTTCCAGGGAGGATTACTGATGTAGCTGTTGCACCTGCAGGAGATAATTTTCTTAGACATACTGTGGAAGCAAGTACTCTTACAAATAGTTTATTGAAATCATTATATGTTGTGAGGTTTTTGACAGGTGGCGGCGAGCATATAGATGATGATCAGATTCAGGAAAGAATGGATGTGTATCACAGTGGCGAACTAAGTTTGAAAACAATAATTGCAGCTAAAGGATTTTTGGATGTTGGGGATGCTATGGTTGATGAGAGGCCGTCTATATTTGGAGGTAGGAGGGCTGTTAAAGTTATTTCTGGGTCTGGCATTCCAGAGAAACTATGTCCGGAGTGTATTTAATTATATACTCTATTATAATAAATATTATAAGTGTGGATAATAGGATTTTATTATGGGAATTAAAATAGGAGTTACAGGAGAATTTTGTTCTGGTAAGGATATGTTTGCAGAATACTTGGTTGAAAAAAAAGGTTTTAAGCATATTTCATTGTCAGATATTATTAGAAGTGAAGCAAAAAGGAGGGGGATTGAACCTACTAGAGAGAGTTTGCAAAAGTTGGGTAATGAGTTGAGAGAGAAAGAAGGGAATAATGTTCTTGCTAAGATGGCTATTGCTTCTATGAATTATGGGGATGATTATGTAATAACTAGTATTAGGAATCCGTTGGAAATAAAAGAGCTTGTTCATTCAGGGGATTTTATTTTGGTGAGTATTCGAGCTCCAATTGAAGTGAGATTTAAGAGAATGACTGAGAGATTGAGAGAGGGGGAGCATAAAAAGACTTTTGAGGAATTTGCTGAATCAGAAAAAAAAGAAATGAAATCTCAGTCAGATAGTGGCCAGAGGGTGGGGGAGTGTATTCAGATGGCGCAGTTTGAATTTTTTAATGATTCTTCTAGAGAAGATTTTTTTGAAAAGATAGAAGATCTTCTGCCTAAGATTAGGAATGCTGCTTCTTTTGTTAGGCCTACGTGGGATGAGTATTTTATGAATCTAGTTAGGGTTGTGGGAGATAGGGGAACATGCAGTCGAGGCAGAAGTGGTTGTGTTATTGTTAAGGATAAAAGAATATTGACTACAGGTTATGTTGGTTCTCCACCTGGTATGGCTCATTGTGATGAGATTGGGCATTGGTTTAAGAAGACTATACATGAGGATGGCAGTGTTACTCAACACTGTATTAGAACTGTTCATTCTGAAGCAAATGCAATTGCTCAGGCAGCTAAAAATGGGATTAGTATTGGCGGGGCGACTCTTTATTGCAATATGGAGCCTTGTTTAGATTGTACAAAGCTTTTGATTAGTGCGGGAATAAAAAGAATAGTTTGTGCTAAGAAATATCATGCAGCTCAGGAGTCTCGTGAAATGCTGGAAGAGGTTGGGGTTAAATTAGTGGTTTTGGATGATGAAGTGGAGAAGTATTGAGTAGGGTTGTTTAAGTAGCTAGTTTTGAGTGTTGTGCTTGTAGTTCTTGAGGTAATTCCTGGAAAATTCTTATTCTTTGATCTGAGGGAAGATCTGGTTCTTTTAATAGTGTGATGCGTCCGTCATCTAGAAATTCCTGGGCATAATCTGTTGTCCAAGTTTTATCTTCCCAGTTTTCTCTTTTTCCTGTAAGTTCTAGAAATCCGCGAAATTCATCAAAATAAGCTCCGTAAATGTGGAATGAGTCAGCTATGTGAATATATTCGCCTGGTTCAACTCCTACTTCTTTTGCAACCATTTTTTGCAGTTCTGTAAATGCATACATGTTCATGAATCCTGCTTTGAGTGCGTCGTTGGAGCGGATGTGAATGTTCATGTGTAATTTTTTATCAGAAATCCGAAACCACATTCTTTGCAGGCATGCAGGATCGCTAATGCCTATGTCGTTCCAAGCCTGCCATGTTACTGCTTGAGCTCTTCTTGTGTGAGGTGCTTGTTTTAATTTTTCAATAAGTCCGGCAATTTGGTCGATAGGGGGTTGTCCGGGAACATCGTATTTAAATAATCGTTGGTGGTAGGTGTATTCCCATTTTCCTGCAGCTGGATCAACCCAGTGATCGTGGACACCGAAGAGAACTTCCTGACGGTATTTTTCTAAATCGTCTAAACCTCCGGGGAATGCGCGATGGATGCGGGGTTCTTCAAAAGGGTGTTTGACATGAATCATGGCTGCGACATCTTTGCTGTTTGGGTCTCCGGGTTTGTCATATTCTGTTGGAAATTTTTCTCCTTGCTCCCATGTTGCTAGTACAGCGTTTTCCCATGCTTCTGGTAGTCTGTGTTCTACAATGTGAATAGATTTCATTTGACTTTCTCTTTTTTAATATTTTGATATGTTTGTTTTGGTTTATAAGAATTATTGTGATGGAGGATATGTTTTAGGAGTGTAAGTATCTTTGATAGAAATGGATTTTTGATTAAGTCCCTCCCAACTTATAAATCACTTTTGCACTCTGACGGAACGTAAGCAAAAGCAACATCGAAGATGTTCCATGTTTTCCTCACATGTTCGGAAAAAAGCAATTTATTCGCCCACCTAAAAATGTCTTCGACATTTTAGATTTTTATTAATCAAAAATCCGAAATTTTATGCTCATTAGAGATAGTGAGTGTAACATTAAGTTTTTAAATTGAATTCGTGTGATTTGATTAAGGCTCCGTAGCTCAGCCTGGTTAGAGCACTGGACTTTTAAAGTTCGCCGCTTGCGACGATCGATTTTCCTTTTTTTAGGAGAAGAAGAAATCCAGGTGTCGCGGGTTCAAATCCCGTCGGAGCCATTTATGCTATTGAGCTTGTGAAATAGTATTTCTGTTCTGATTTGAAAACGCGACTGTCGCGGGCGAACAATTTGCTCTTGACTATCTTATCTTTATCACAAGAGTGAATTGTGAGTCAAATCCCGTCGGAGCCATTTTTCATTGTTTTATTATTTTTTTCTGAAAATGGCTAAAACTACTCTAAAATGGCAAAAGTAGAAAGGTTTTTAAACCGATTTTTTGTCATTTGCTTATCTAAAACTTAATGGATATTCTGCCTTATGCACGCGCTCCAACCAAAACACACCAAATTGAAACCCGAAGATGTGAAAAAGCTCTTGGGAAAGTTTAATATTGCATTGTCGCAACTACCGAAAATTTCTAAAAAAGATTCTTTATTGCCTGAAAATTGCGAGACTGGGGATGTGATAAGGGTGGAAAGAAAAAAAGACACGGGGGAGGTTTATTACCGGGTTGTGATTTAAGATGGCTGAGAAAAAACAAGACCACGTTTTAGTTAAGGAATATCTTAAGAATCATTCTCTTGTGGAATCTAATATCAGGAGTTTTAATGATTTTATTGAGAATAGGATGCAGGAGATTATTAATGAGTTGAATGAGAATATTTCTCATGAGGATTTTGAAATTAATCTTGGGAAGATAATTGTTGACAAGCCGAATATTGTTGAGGCTGATGGTTCTACTAAAATAATTACTCCGGCTGAGGCGCGGTTGAGAAACTTGACTTATTCTGCTCCGATTAGAATGGAGATTACTATTACTTATGCTGGGCAGACAGAGACTGCAGAAGTTCAGCTGGGAAAAATTCCGATTATTGTGAAGAGCAAGGCGTGTAATCTTGATGGGATGGGGGAGGAGGAATTGATTAAGAATTATATTGATCCTAAGGATACTGGAGGTTATTTTATTGTGAATGGTAATGAAAGAGTTATGGTGATGGCTGAGGATTTGGCGAGCAACCAGACATTTATTGAGCACCAGAAAACGAAGAAGAGAATTATGCTGAGATTGTTTTCTCAAAGAGGTGCTTATAAGATTCCGATTTCGCTTGTTGAAAATAATGAGGGGATTTTGGAAGCTTCTTTCTCTCGGTTTAGAGATATTCCTGCAATTGTTTTGTTGAAGGCTTTGGGGTTGACTTCTGATGCTGAGATTTCTAAACTGATTGGGAAACAAACAGATTCTTTGATTGTGAATTTTTATGAGTTTGCTGAGCTTGGTGATCCAGATGCGGCGTTGATGTTGATTGCTGAGAAAAGTTCGTTGCAGGGGACTGCTAAGGAAATGCTGGATAGAGTTAAGCAGAGAATTGATTCTTATTTTCTTCCGCATATTGGTTTGAAAAAAGAGGACAGGTTGGAGAAGGCGAAATCGTTGTGCAAGTTTATTAAGCAGTTTTATGTTGCTAAGGAACATCCGGAGGATTCAATGACTGATAAAGATCATTATGCAAATAAGAGAGTTCGTTTGAGCGGGGATTTGCTTGCTGATTTGTTTAGGGTTAATTTGAATATTTTATTGAGGGAGATTCAGCACTCGCTGCAGAAGACAGTTAAGAGGCGGAAATTTTATTCTATTAAGACGATTGCTAAGTCTACTTTGTTTTCTAGGAGGATTGAGTCGGCGATTGCTACTGGGAGTTGGATTGGGGAGAGGAGTGGTGTGACTCAGAATATGGATAAGACAAATTATCTTGCTATTCTTTCTCAGTTGTTGAGGGTTTCTTCGAGTTTGCCTGGGGAGCAGGAGAATTTTGCTGCGAGGACGCTGCACCCGACGCATTATGGGAGGTTTTGCCCTATTGAAACTCCAGAGGGTACTGAAATTGGTTTGAGGAAGAATCTTGCTTTGTTATCAAGAATTTCTACTCGTTCGCCGGTGGGCGAGGCGGATGTTATTGATGTTTTGAAAAAATATGGTATGAGTGATGGTGATGGGAAGATTGATATTTTTTATAATGGGCGGTTTGTGGGAGTTATTGATGCTGCTAAAGATTTTGTTGATAAAATCAGGAGTGCGAGACGAAGTGGGAAACTGCCGATGGAGATTAGTGTTAAGCATGAAAATTTTCTTGATATGATTTTTCTTTCGACAGAAGTTGGAAGAGTTTTGAGACCTGTTATTATTGTTGATGGGGGGAAGCCGAAATTGAAGGAGGAGCATATACAGATGATAAAGAAAGGGGGTATGACTTGGGAAGATTTGATTAAGCAAGGAATTGTTGAGTATCTTGATGCGGCTGAGGAGGATGATTGTTTGGTTGCGTTGTATGAAAGTGAATTGACAGACGAGTATACTCATTTTGAGATTGATCCTATTGATTGTTTGGGGTTGGTCACGAGTTTGGTTCCGTATGGTAATCATGATCAGTCAGCGAGATTGATGCGAGGGAGTAAGACGCAAAAGCAGTCTCTTGGGATTTATGCTGCTAATTTTCATGTGAGGATGGATACTGATGTTTCTATTTTGCATTATCCGCAGAAACCTATTATTCGGAGTTTTGTTTATGATACACTGAATATTTATCCGGCAGGTCAGAATGTGATTGTCGCGATTATGCCTTATGAAGGTTATAATATTGAGGATGCTTTGGTTTTGAATCAGGCGTCTGTTGATAGAGGGATGGCTAGAAGCACGAGGTTTAGACCGTATTCTTCAATTGAGTTGAATTATGCAGGGGGTTTGAGAGATGATATTATGATCCCTGAAAAAGATATATCTGGTTATCGGACTGAAGAGAGTTATAAGTATTTGGAAGATGATGGAGTAGTTTATCCAGAAGCTAGTTTGAATGAGGGAGAAGTTGTGATTGGGAAAGTTTCGCCTCCGAAGTTTTTGAGTGAGGCAAGAGAGATTTCTATCCAGACAAGGAAAGAAAATAGTTCTGCAATGAGGCAGGAAGAGAGGGGAGTTGTTGATGGTGTTTTTGTTACTCAGGATAAGGAAGGAAATAAGATTGTTCAGGTTAGGACACGAGATTTAAGAATTCCTGAATTAGGGGATAAGTTTTCTACGCCGCACGGGCAAAAAGGAGTTGTTGGGTTTCTTGCTCCTGAAGTTGATATTCCTTTTACTTCGCGGGGAGTTCGGCCTGATGTTATGTTTAATCCTCATGGTATTCCTTCACGTATGACTGTAGGTTATTTAATGGAGTTGTTGGCAGGAAAGGTTGCTTCGCTTTCTGGAGAGATTATTGATGCTTCTGCTTTTTCTGGAGAGAGTAGAGATAAGTTGGAAGTGCAGTTAGGTAAATTAGGATTTAGATATAATGGTAAGGAGATTTTGTATAATGGCATCACTGGGAAGAGAATGCCTGTTAAGATTTATATTGGGAATATGTATTATTTGAAGTTGAGATATATGGTTGCGAATCTTTTGCATGCGCGGGCTTCTGGTAAGATTGCGTTGTTGACAAGACAGCCGATTGAGGGACGGGCGAGGGGTGGGGCTTTGCGTCTTGGAGAGATGGAGCAGCAGGCGTTGGTTGCACATGGTGCTTCTCTTTTGTTGAAGGAGAGATATGATTCTGACAAAGTGATAGTGCATATTTGCACGAAATGCGGGAGCACAGTTATTGATGACCAGATTCATGATAAGAGGACTTGTTCTCTTTGTCATTCTAATCAGGTTGAGCCAGTTGAAGTTTCATATGCATTTAAGTTGTTAATTGAAGAGCTACAGGGTTTGCATTTGTTAACTAAATTTGAGTTGAAGAATAAATATGAGTAAGATGGGAGAAGTGAGAAGAAAAATACTTGATGTTTTGTTTTGGATAGCTTTGATAGTTGGGGTTGTGATGATAATTTGGAGAATATTTGGTAATAGTTCGAGTTATGTTGAAGTTCTTGCTCCTTTTGTTGTGATGTCAGTCCTTAAGATATGGGCTGTGAATAATGAGCTTAAGGATTTTAAGTATCAGGTTAGATTGTCATTTGATAAGGTCAGGAATGATATGGGTAGGATTGAGAATAAAATTGATGGTTTAAATAAATTAGGGGGAGGGAAGTAAGATGGGGGGAGGTACTTCAACTGATGGGGATGCAGTAATAGACAAGGGAGAGTGCTTTATTTATGGTGTGGATGTGGGTCCTTGTTTTCATTCTGGAAGGGAAGTAGAAGATGTAAGGGGTTGCGATACAGGGGGTAGTAATCGGACAGATTGCCCATATTTTCCTGTTAATTATCAGTGTCCGAGAGGAGATTGGGTAAATAGTCGGGGCGAGAGGATAAGATGAATAGACCAATAAAAAAACAGTTGAAGGCGTTGAAGTTTAATTTGTTTAGCCCGGAAGAGATTAAGAAGCTGGCTGTTGCTAAGATTGTGACTCCGGAGCTTTATGATGTGGATGGTTATCCTGTTGACGGGGGTTTGATGGATTTGAGATTGGGGGCGATTGATCCGGGGGTGCGGTGCCGGACTTGCGGGGGGCGGTTGAAAGAGTGTCTTGGGCATCCAGGAGTTATTGAGATGGCGAGACCTGTTTTGCATATTAAGTATCTTCAGATTATTGATATTGTTTTGAGGAGTACTTGCGAGGCGTGCGGTAAAGTGCTATTGGAAGAAAAAGATATGGGCAAGGATTTGAAAGCTAGATTGAAGAAGGCGAAAGATGGGAAAAAGTGCCCGGCTTGTGCGATTGTTCAGGAGAAGGTGAAGCTTGAGAAGCCATCTACGTTTAGGGTTGGGAGGAGGAGATTGTTTCCTTCGGAGATTCGAGAGAGATTGGTGAAGGTTCCTGATGAAGATTTAAAGATTCTTGGGATTAATCCTAAGACATTGAGGCCGGAGTGGGGGGTTTTGACTTTGCTTTTGGTTCCTTCTGTTACTGTTCGTCCTTCTATTACATTAGAATCTGGTGAGAGGAGTGAGGATGATTTGACTCATAAGCTTTCAGATATTATTAGGGCTAATCAGAGACTGTGGGAGAATTTGAATGCCGGGGCTCCGGAAGTTATTATTGAGGATTTGTGGGATTTGCTGCAGTATCATGTTACTACTTTTTTTGATAATTCGATTGCGAGGGTTCCTCCGGCAAGGCATAGGTCTGGACAGCCGTTGAAGACAATTACAGAGAGGATTAAGGGGAAGGAGGGGCGTATAAGAAAGAATCTTGCTGGGAAGAGAGTTAATTTTTCGGCGAGGACTGTTATTTCCCCTGATCCTAATTTGAAGATTAATGAGGTGGGAGTTCCTTATGAAATTGCGAGGGTTCTTACTGTTGCTGAGAAGGTTACGAGTTCGAATATTGAGAGATTGAAGAAGCTGGTTTTGAAGGAGGGGTATCCTGGTGCGAATTATATTGTTAGGCATGATGGTAAGCGGAAGAGAATTACAGAGGATTTGAGAGATGAATTGGTGAATGAGATTGAGCCGGGTTATATTGTGGAGAGGCATTTAATTGATGGGGATGTTGTTTTGTTTAATCGTCATCCTTCGCTGCATCGGGCTTCTTTGATGGCGCATTTTGTTAAGGTTCTTCCTTATAGAACTTTTCGACTTCACCCTTCTGTTTGTTTTCCTTATAATGCTGACTTTGACGGGGATGAGATGAATATTCACGGGCCGCAAAATGAGGAGGCGAGGGCAGAGGCGGAGGTTTTGTTGAATGTTGAGAACAATTTGATTTCGCCGAAGAATAATACTAATTTGATTGGTTGTAATGATGATGCTGTGACTGGGAATTATATTTTAGAAGAGAGTGAACTTTCGGGGGGGGATGCGTCTCAATTGTTGTATCAGGCAGGGGCTTTTGATGTTGCTCCGAATGTTGCAAAACAAAATGAGGGTAAGGAGATTTTTGCTAAGGTTCTTCCGAAAGATTATCAGAAAGGAGTTCATTCTTCTGATTTTAGGAGCGAGGATGGTGAGGCATTAAAGAAATTTGATAGGGTGGTGGGGCGGAAGGAGACTATTGAGTTGCTGCGGAAGATTTATGCACTGGGGACGATTTTCTTGTCGAGGAATGGGTTTACGATTTCTGTGAGTGATTTAGATGTTCCTAAGCATGTGAAGGAGATGACTCAGAATGTTATTGATTCTGCTGAGGAAAAAGTTCAGAAAATTATTGAGAGTTATTATGATAATAGTTTGGAAATTATTCCGGGTAAGAGTGCGGCTGAAACAAGAGAGATTAAGATTCAGCAAGTTTTGAATGGGATTCGGACTGAGGTTGGTAAGACAGTTAAGCAGGAATTTCCTAAGGAGAGTCCTGTTAATAAGATGATTAGTGCTGGTTCAAGGGGGAGCATGTTGAATATTACGCAGATTGCTTGTACGGTGGGGCAGCAGATTATTGGGGGGGAGCGAGTTAATTTTGGTTATACTGATAGGACGTTGTCTGTTTTTAGGAGAGGGGATTTGTCTCCGAGGGCAAGAGGTTTTATTTATAGTTCTTTTATGAAAGGTTTGAGGCCTGAGGAATTTTTCTTTGGGGCGATTACTGGACGAGATGGTCTGATGGATACTGCATTGCGAACTCCTAAATCCGGTTATTTGTATAGGCGGCTGGCGAATGCTCTTCAGGATCTTGTTATTGCTTATGATGGGACTGTGAGGGATGCTTCGAATAATATTGTGCAATTTTTATATGGGTTTGATGGTTTGGATGTTTCTGCTTTGCATAAGAATCAGAAGGTGGCGGCGGGTGAGGCGATTGGGGTTATAACTGCTCAGTCTTTTGGGGAGCCGTCAACTCAGATGGCACTGAATGTTTTCCATTCGGCTGGTGTTGCTGAGATGCAGGTTACTCAGGGTTTGCCAAGGTTAATTGAGATTCTTGATGCGCGGAAGGTGCCTTCTACTCCTGCAATGGAGATTTATCTTGATTCTAAATTTAATAATGAGAAAGATTCTAGGATGATTGCTGAAAAAATTAAGGAAGTAAAATTGAAAGAGATTGTTTCGGAAATTGGGATTGATTTTACAAGTAAGAGAATTCAGATTGATATTGATAATGCAGCTTTGAAGAGAGTGCATATTGGATTGGAGAAGGTTGTTGAGGTTTTGAATGATAAGGGGTTTAAAGTGAAAAAGAGAGGGAATGGTATGGCTCTTGATTTAAATGATTCTAATTTTAAGGAGATGTATAAAATTAAGGAAAAAATTAAGGGTGTTATTCTTTCGGGAGTTAAGAATATTGCGCAGGTTTTGGTTGTGAAGCGGGAAAGGGATTTTGTGATTTTGACTGCGGGAAGTAATTTGAAAGATATTTTGAATTTTAAGGGTGTTGATGTTGATAGAACTTTTACTAATGACATTCACGAGATTTCGGCTGTTTTGGGGATTGAATCGGCGCGTCAGGCGATTATTAATGAGATTAGCAAGGTTATTGAGACACAGGGTTTAGATATTGATAAAAGGCATTTGATGCTGGTTGCGGATACTATGACTGCATCTGGGAATGTGAAGGGTATTACGAGGATGGGGATTATTTCAGATAAGAGTTCGGTTTTGGCGAGGGCAAGTTTTGAAACTCCTGTTAAGCATTTTGTTAATGCAACTAAGACAGGGAAGAAAGATAGATTGGCGAGTGTTATTGAAAATATTATTATGAATCAGCCAGTGCCAGTTGGGACAGGGCTGCCAGGGTTGTTGGTTAAGGTTACAGGACCTTTGGCTGATCAGAAAAATAAGAAAGGAAAGATTGTGAAGTCGGAACGAAGTTCCGACATTCGCCAAAGCTCGACGCAGTCACTTCAGCGAAAGCCTGTGAAGAAGGCGGTGGTGAAGGTGGAGAAGAAATAGGTAAGCATAAACATTTTTAAACTAAATTTAATATTTAATTAAGGTGGATTAAAAGATGAGAAGCCTGACAGATTTTCTGTTGGTTTTGATTTTAAAGTCTGGTTTGGTTTGCGGGTTTTGGAAATCTTGAGATCCCACCCAAATCTCGCGCTGAAGCGCTCGTCCCACCCTCGGCGAAGCCGAAATTATAGTCAAGATTTCCAGCAAGCTTAGGATTGGAAAAGTAAACAATGTCACTAAAAGAAATAAAAGATGCAATGGAGAAAGAGAAGGTTTTATTTGGGATTAGGCAGGCGTTGAAATTAGGTAAGGGAAAGAAAAAATTGAAAATATTTGTTGTGAATGATGCGCGGGAGGAGACAATTTGCAGGCTGGAAAAGGCGAAAGTTAAGTTTGAGGTTTTGGGGCGGGCGGGGAAGGGGGATGTTGCGAAGGAACTTGGTTTGGATTTTGAAAGTGAGGTTTTTACAATAAAATGATAAATATAAAGTCGCGTCATCTAATTGCCCAACTCGCTTTGCTCGTTTCCCCGCCCACCCTAATAGCGCGACTTTATTTGATAATTAAATATAAAAATAAGAGTTGGAGATAATATAAAATGGCAAGTACAATTGATATGCAGTTGATGAGGTATATTAATCTTTTTACAAAGATTGCTAAGGTGCCGACGACAAAAGTTTTTGTTTATAATAATGTAATTGTTTTTGCTGTTCCAGAGCCACTTGTTTCTAAGGCAGTTGGAAAAGATGGGATAAATGTTCGGAAGTTGGGGGAGACATTGAGGAGGCGAATTAAGGTGATTGCGACTGCAGATCCTAATGATAGAGAGGAGATTGAGAGATTTATTTCTAATGTGGTGAGTCCGGTTACTTTTAATAAGGTTGAGATTAAGGAGAATGTGGCAGTTATTTCAGCGGGGCGGCAGAGTAAGGCGGCGTTGATTGGGCGGGGGCGGATTCGGGAGAAAGAGCTTTCAGAAATTATGAATAATTTTTTTAGGATTCGGAGAGTTAGGATTGTCTAGGACTCCTTTTCTTTAGAAAAGAAAAGCAGTAGCTGAATTTGGCGGGTAATTAACTTTAAAAACCTGATTTTCACTTTAATAATTATGGGATTGATGAATGCAAGGAAGTTAAAGAAGAGAAGAAGTAAGTTTAGAGATAGCCGGCTGGTTGATAAGAAGAAACGGCTGGGTATTAGTTTGAAGTTTGATCCGTTTGGCCGTGCTGCGCAGGCAAAAGGAATTGTGATTAAGAAGATTCAGAAAGAGGCAAAACAGCCTAATTCAGCTATGAGAAAGTGCTGCAGGGTTCAGTTGATAAAGAATGGGAAGGAAGTGACTGCTTTTATTCCGGGGAATCTTGCGCAGAAGTTTGTTGATGAGCATGATGAAGTTGTGATTGAGCGGATTGGGGGGAAGCAGGGGCGGACTAAGGGGGATTTGTCAGGTGTTCGGTTTCAAATTATATCAGTAAATGATCAACCTTTAGCCAGGCTTTGGACTGGGAAGATTGAGAAGGGGAGGAGGTAAGATGGGGTTAGGTGATTATAGTGGTAGTTATGAGCATAATAGTTATTTTGGTAGGAAAAGGGCGAGGAATTTTGATGAGGCACTAGAGGGATTTTTTGATGGTTGGGGCAGATTTATAGGTGAGGTAGTGGAGGCTGTTAAGGATGAAGCAGTTAGGAGGGGTAAAATGAGGGGGGAGGACAGGTAAAATGGAAATGAAAATTTTTGGGTTGTTTGATGCGAGTACTGTGGAAGTGAAGGACCCGGGTTTGAAAAGAGTTGTGAATCTTCAGCCGAAGCTGTTGTTGAAAAGTCACGGGCGGGTTAAGTATGATCCGGCGCGGGCTAAGGTTAATGTTGTTGAGAGATTGATTAATTTGCTGCAGGTTCCGGGGAGTCGGGGGAAGAAACATAGGATTATTACTAAGTGGATGACTGGGAAGCATGCAAAGGCAAGTAAGATTGTGATTGATGCTTTTAAGATTATTGAGGAAAAGACAAATGAGAGTGCGATGAAGATTTTTGTTCAGGCAATTGAAAATGCAGCGCCGAGGGATGAGGTAACTTCTATTGAGTATGGGGGGGCGCGGTATCCGCAGGCAGTTGATGTTTCTCCGAGGAGGAGGCTGAATCTGGTTTTGAGATTTTTAGTTAATGGTGCTTATGACAAGGCATTTAATAAAAAGGCGAATATTACAGAGAGTCTGGCTAAGGAGATTATACTGGCTGCTGAGAATTCTTCTGAAAGTTATGCTGTTTCAAAGAAAAATGATGCTGAGAAGCAAGCTGATGCGGCGAGGTAGTGATGCAGCTAAATAATTCTTTATTTTAAAATGCAAATTTATGTTTCAGGTAATGCAGTAAAAAGATGCAAGAAGGTAGTTGAAGAAGGTTCTTTGGAAGGGAGATCTAGAGGGCAGGTAGAAAAGATTATTTCTGATTCTGTTTTAAAAAGTAATCGTTTTTGTGATCTTTTGAAAGGTCTTGAGAAGTTGAGTAGTGGAATTTTTTTTACTATTGCGCTTTATGATGGTGAGGTTTATTTGGGGCATTGTCGGTTAGGTGTTGCAAAAGATACAATAAGGCCTGGCGGAGGGTATGTTATTAAGACAGTGCTTTCTGCTGGTTCACCTGGCAGGTGATTTGTATCTTAGAGTATAGAAATTTTTATAAAGTTGTGATGACTGTTTTGTTTATGATGAAAGATTATCATATTTTCTCCTCTGTTATGGGTTTTGAAAAAGGGAAGAGAGAAATTGCCTTACCTTCTAGAAAGTGGCGTTTTTATTTTAAGAGGTATGCCCGTGTTGAGTTGAGAGATTTAAAACTTGAATTTCCAGAAGGATTTCCAGAGCCAAATGTTTTAGTTAGTGATGAAACAGGTTCGTTTGAAGCAGGAACTGCGGATAGAGGTTTTTTGGGGGGGCATAAATTTTGCGATGGTCGAAATTCTTGGGCAATTTTTCTTTATGATTTTAATAAAGATGAGACATATTTGTGGCTTTCTAGTAGAAAATTGAAGAGTGTGAAAAAACCTAAGGAAGAAGGATTAGTGAGGAGGGTTTTTGGGGGTTGGTTTTCTCCTGAACCTGTTCCTTGTCCTGCTTAGTCTTAGGTATTTGTTTTTCACACAAACTTTTAAAAAACCGAAAACCTTAAGTATTATAATATATTATAATATTTATGGGAGAAGTATTTAAAGCTAAAGTCAGAAATGTTGGAACATCTTTTGGGATATTGTTACCTGTGAGTGTTGTTAGAGAAGAAGGGATAAAACTAGGACAAGAGGTGGAGGTGAGTCTTTTGAAAAAAAATCTAAGGTTGATAAGAGAGTCTTTTGGTATAGATAAAGGGGCTTCTAAATTTGAAAGAGACCATAGGGATAGATTTTAAATGTTGCTTGATAGCTATGCATGGATTGAGTTTTTCCAAGGAAGCGAAAGAGGAGAAAAGGTTTGGAATATTTTAAATTCTATTGAATGTTGCACTTCGATTGTTAGTATTTCTGAAATTATTGAGTGGTGTCTTAGGAATAACATAGATTATAAGGATAGGATTTCTAGAATTAAGAAGATGTCTAAGATTTTAAGTCTTGATGAACAGATTGTTCTTTTAGCAGGGAGGATTAATTTTTATAATAAAAAGAAGATCAAAAATTGGGGAATGTTGGACTCTTTAATTTATGCAACTGCCCGCTTGTATGGTTTAAAGGTTTTAACTGGAGATAAACATTTTTTTGGACTTGAAGATGTTGAGATGTTATAATTTATTTTTATTCTCCAAATAAATTTCTATGCGGAGATACTGAAACTCACAGGCTACATCCCATATTAATTGTTTTAATGTTCCGGTTTCCTTTTACCTCCAACCACCCCCCACCCTCCCTCCCGAGGTGAATTGGGATTAAGGAAACCGGAACAAATCTAATTTGGGATGTAGCCTAACCCACACAAACTTTTAAAAACTCAATTCTCAATTTCTTAATTATGGCAGACGATATGACAGGGAGGGTTACGAAATTGCAGCACGTTCCTGAGAAAATTAGGAACATAGCTATTGCTGCGCATATTGATCATGGGAAGACAACTTTTTCTGATAATCTTTTGGCTGGGGCTGGAATGATGTCTGAGGAGTTGGCAGGGAAGCAGTTGGCTTTGGATTTTCATGAGGATGAGACAGAGAGGGGAATTACAATTGATTCAGCAAGTGTTAGTATGGTTCATCATGTTGGGGGTGAAGATTATCTGATTAATTTGATTGATACGCCGGGGCATGTTGATTTTGGCGGGGATGTTACTCGGGCAATGCGGGCGGTAGATGGGGCAATTGTTTTGTGCTGTGCTTCAGAAGGAATTATGCCTCAGACTGAGACTGTGTTAAGACAGGCGTTGAGAGAGAGGGTAAAGCCAATTTTATTTATTAATAAAGTTGATAGGTTAATTAGGGAAGTTAAGTTGACTCCGGAGCAAATGCAGGAGAGATTTGTTAAGATTATTAATGATGTTAATAGGTTGATTGCGAATATTGCTGAGGAAGGTTATGGAAAGAAATGGCAAGTGAGTGTTAATGATGGGAGTGTTGCGTTTGGTTCTGCTTTTCATAATTGGGCTTTGAGTGTTCCTTATATGAAAGAGAAGAAAATTTCTTTTAAAGAAATTATTGATGTGTATGAAAAGGGCGGGGAGGCGTATAAGGAGCTGGCAAAGAAGGCGCCTTTGAATGATGTTGTTCTTGGAATGGTTGTTGCGCATCTTCCGAATCCAAAAGCTGCGCAGGATTATAGAATTCCTAAGATTTGGCATGGGGAGATTAAATCGCAGATTGGAAAAGATTTGAAAGCGTGTAATGAAAAGGGGGAGGTGGCTTTTGTTCCGATTAAGATTGTGATTGACCCGCATGCAGGGGAAGTTGCAGCAGGAAGGTTGTTTTCTGGTAAGATTAATCAGGGAGATGATGTTTATATGAATTTAGCTGATAAAAGTGTGAGGGTGCAGCAGGTTTCTATTTACAAGGGGGCGCAAAGAATTCAGATGGATGAGGTTGTGGCTGGAAATATTGTTGGCTTAGTTGGTTTGAGGAATGTTCTTGTTGGGGAGACAGTTTCTAAAAATCCGATGGAGCCGTTTGAAGCAATTACAC
Source organism: Candidatus Pacearchaeota archaeon (assembly GCA_002690445.1). The sequence continues at coordinate 8,783 of NZER01000235.1, read as the reverse complement.
ATTTGTTTGAGCCGGTTGTTACTAAGTCAATTTCTGCAAAAAAAACTGCTGACTTGCCAAAGTTGATTGAAGTGTTGAGACAGGTTGGGAAAGAAGATCCTTCTTTGAGAATTGAGATTAATGAGGAGACAGGAGAGAGTTTGCTTTCAGGGATGGGGGAGCTGCATTTGGAAATTATTGAGAATAGGATTAAGACAGAAAAGGGGCTGGAAGTTAATACTTCTGAGCCGATTGTTGTTTTTAGAGAGTCTGTTGGGAAGGCAAGTGATGTGGCTGAGGGGAGAAGTCCGAACAAGCATAATCAGTTTTTTCTTACTGTTGAGCCGTTGGAAGATAGTGTTGCTGAGTCAATTGCGCAGAAGGAGATTCCGGAAGGCAGGATAAAAAAGAAGGATAAGACACTGGATGAGAAATTAGTGGCTTTGGGAATTTCGCGGGATGAGGCTGGGCAGTATCGAAATATTTACAAGGGTAGTGTTTTTTTAGATAAGACTAAGGGAGAGGTTCATATTGGGGAAGTTATTGAGCTGGTTTTGGATTCTTTTGAGCAAGTTATGGATCAGGGGCCGTTGGCGCGGGAGCCGTGTATTCGGTTGAAGGTTTCTCTTGTTGATTTGAAACTTCATGAGGATGCGATTCATAGAGGTCCGGCGCAGGTTTATCCGGCTATTAGGGAGGCGATTCGAGCTGCGTTTTTTAAAGCGTCTCCTAATTTATTTGAGCCAGTTCAGACTCATCAGATTGAGTCGCCTAATGATTTTATGTCTACGGTAACGCAATTGGTTTCTGGTAAGAGGGGAATGTTGATAGATGTTCAGCAGGATGCTGCAACTGCGACAATTAAGGCAGAGTTGCCTGTTCAGGAGATGATTGGGTGGACTTCAGATTTAAGGTCAGCGACAGAAGGAAGGGGTGTGAGTGCTTTAATGGATCAGCAGTTTAAGAAGATGCCAAAGGATTTGCAGGAGAGAGTTATTAAGCAGATTCGGGATCGGAAAGGTCTGGCTGAGAACCAGTAGCGAGTCCTTGACTTCAAGTCCACGCAGTGATTTAAAGGAGGCCTGGCTGAGAATCAGTAAGTTTAAATAATAATTTAATTTTAATTTGATCATGGAAACAGAATCTATTGGGCTTAATGTTATTGTAAGAGAAGAAAGACAGCCGGATGGGAAAAAGGTTTTTATAGTTAATAATGAGGAGCTTGGAGTGGCTGATTTTGGTGATAGTGTTGAAGAGGCAATGATCAATTTTAAGAAATCTGTAAAATTGTATTTGGATACATATCCTGAAAAGAAAGAAATTTTGGTCAAGAGTGAAAAAGAACCTTTGATGGTTTCTAGAATTTTTCTTTAGAATAATTTTTCAAAATCTTTTTTATCAATATCTAATTGTCTAAGAATATTGTGGTAAATCCAGATAGCTAGTTCTGGGCGATGAGTAGGTATGTTTGTTGATTTTGCGTTTTTTGGATTTTCTATGATCACTCCGTGGGGTGTATTTCTTACTTCTATACAACCATATTCTTTAATGGCCTTTAGGAAATTTCTCACTCTTAAATTGCGTTTATTCATCTCTTATAATATGGAGAGATTATTTATAAAATGTAGGGGCTGAAAGGGCTTGTTGAAAACCAGTAGAGGTAGGGTTGGTGAGAACCAATAGTTTTAAATAATCTTTGGTGTTAATTGGGATATGGAAACATTGAATTTGATTGAAGAGAATAAACAATTGAGGAAGGCATTGGCTTTTTGTATGAATCGTCCTTTGATTAAAAAGTTATCTGAAGCAATGCAAAGAATTGATGCTGGGGAGTTTGTTTCTGAGAAGGAGTTTTTTAAGAATTCTCCTCAGCCAGTTGCCTGATTTTCTCAGCAGTTATTTGATTAAGATATTTTTGTTGTTCATCTTTGTGACTTAGATCTAGGAAGAGAATTCTTATTTTGTTATCTTGGATGAAATAATAAATTCTGTAGCTTCCAAGATAAAGTTCGCGAAAACCTTTTAGAATTCCGAGAGGTTTTCCCATTGCGTATGGATTTTCTTTTAGTTTTATTATTTTTTTATTGCCCTGAATTTGAAGGGATTTGTCTAGTTTTCTGTAACTTTTCTCGAAGTTTTTATCAAAAACTAATTCGTAAGTCATCTAAATTCTAATCTAATTTAGTTTATAAAATTTAAGCTAAATTTTGTGTGAAATGATTTCCGGACTTTACACAATTTTTGTAAAACCCAAAACTTTAAAAACTAAAATTTGAACATAATATAACATAAAATGGCAAAAGAAAAACCAATTATGAATGTTGTCTTTGTAGGGCACGTAGACCACGGAAAGTCTACTGTAATTGGAAGACTGTTATTTGATGGTGGTGCAGTATCTGAACAAGAAATGAAAAAGTTCAAAGAGGAAGCTGAAAAGCACGGTAAGGCTGGTTTTGAATTTGCTTATGTTATGGATAATCTTAAAGAGGAAAGGGAGAGGGGAGTTACGATTAATCTTTCTTATAAGAAACTTTTGACTAAGAAATTTGAAGTTACTATAATTGATGCGCCTGGGCATAAGGATTTTGTTAAGAATATGATTACTGGTGCGAGCCAGGCAGACTCTGCGTTTTTGGTTGTTGCTGCAGATGGCGGGGTTCAGCCTCAGACAAAAGAGCATGTTTGGTTGTTAAGGACTATGGGTATTAAGGCTTTGGCAGTTCTTGTTAATAAGATGGATACTGTTGATTATGCTGAAGATAAATTTAATAAAGTAAAGGAAGATGTTTCTGCAGTTATTAAGCAGGCAGGGTTTAAGCCGGACGAGGTTCCTTTTTTAGCAGCTTCTGCTTTGATTGGAGATAATGTTGCGAATAAGTCAGACAAGATGGCGTGGTATAAAGGACCAACTGTTCAAGAACAGCTTGATGAGTTTCCTGCGCCAGAGAAGCCAACTGGTTTGCCAATGCGTATGCCTATTCAGGATGTTTATGATATTACTGGGATTGGAACTGTTCCTGTTGGTAAGATTGAAACTGGTGTAATGAAGGTTGGCCAGAAGATTATTGTATTGCCGGGTAGAAGTGGAACTGGTATTGAGGGCGAGGTTCGAAGTATTGAAGCTCACCACGAGCAGCTGCAAGAAGCTGAAGCTGGAGATAATGTTGGTATTAATATTAGGGGTGTTGGTAAGAAAGATATGGCTCGAGGGGATGTTATTTGCGATGCTGCTAAACCTGCTAAGATAGTTGAGGAATTTGAGGCGCAGATAGCCGTTATTAATCACCCGACTGTTGTTGCTAAGGGTTATACACCTGTTTTTCATGTTCATACTGCTCAGGTTCCGTGCCAGTTTATGGAAATTAAGGCGAAGTTGGATCCTGCGACAGGACAGGTAGCTGAGGAAAATCCAGACTTTATTAAGAACGGCGATGTTGCTATTGTGAAGGTTAAGCCAATTGGTAATCTTGTTTTAGAAACTGCTGAGGAAAATCCAAATATGGCAAGATTTGCTATTCGGGATGCTGGTGTTACAGTTGCGGCAGGTGTTTGTAAGTCTTTGGTTGAGAAGAAGTTGTAAAACCGACGAGCAATGGGGGGGGTAAGGCGGGGGCGGGGTTTGGTTGTGAGGAGGTTTTTTTGGGTTTTGTTTTTTGTGAATTATTTTGTATCACAATAATCTTTATAAATTTCTATTGTTTAGGAAAAATATGAATCCAGAAGCGAGAAGAAAGAGGATTGATGAATTGAGGGAGAAGATAGTTCCTCTCAAAGATGAGCTTGAGGGTTTAGTTTTTGGATGTTCGCATGAGACGGTAGTGGAGGTGAATAATTCTGCAGAGTGTTATATATGTGGAGATGATTTGGGTTTGTGGTGTCCTGCTTCTTCTGATCATTTGTGTAGTTATTCTCAGAACGGCGAGATTTGTGATTATTGTGGTGGGTTTAGGGAGAGGCAGTAATTTTGCATCACAATAATCCTTAAAAACTTATGATTGATTTTTAAATTATGGCAATTGATGTGAGGGAGAGTACGATTGAGGAAATTGAGGGACGGCTGGGTGAGATGGTGACACCTTTGAATAAGATTGCGTATCTTGAATCTGCGTTGAGGGAAAGTGGTTTTAGTTTTGAAATTAAGAGATTTATTTGGGAGGAGTTAGTTTTGCTGTATGAGGAAAGGGGGATGTATGAAAAGGCGGGGCGGGCGATGGCTAGCAAGGCGGGGGTGGAGGTGAGCAGAAATGAGAAAGTTGAAAGTTATTTGAAAGCTGCCGAGTTGTTTGCTAAGGGGGGGAGGGTGGATGAGGCAGATGATATGTTTGTGCGGGCGGGGCGGGATGGGGATGTGGAAGATAAGGTAAAGATAAAACTTGCGAGGAAAAATATTTTTATGGTGAATGCGCAGGAGTTGGAAAAGCAGGGAAAGAAGGTTTCTGCTTCAAAGTTTTATGAGAAATTGATTAAGATGAATCTTGCAGAAGAGGAGAAACAGGAGATTAAGGAAAAGTTGGTGGAGATTTTCAGGGCGACAGGGCGGTTTCGGGATGCTGAGTTGTTGGAGGGGTTGTGATGGGCGATAGAGATGGTGTGAGGCTTTATGGAGATGAACTTTTGTTAAGGATTGCTAAAGATTTGGGATTATCAGATGTTCAATTAACACTCTTAAGAGGATTATATGCTTTGGAAAAAGATGGGGTAAAAGTAAAATTTGGATGTAGGTCTTCCATAAAAAGGGATGAGTATGATTTTGCAGTAAGTCTTGGAAATGGAGAGTGGGAGTTTTGGAAAGACAGATCAACACATAGTTTAGAAGATTATATGGATAAATTAGGAATTAAAATGGTTGATGTTCAGAATGCAGGGCGGGCGAGAAATGGGAATGCTTATTTTTTAAAAGATGGAATTTTAGTTGAATTTGCTTTTCGTGATGTTCCTTTTTGAAGCGTCGGTCAAATCATTGTAAAATAGCAATTATAAGAGGATTTGACCTGCGCCCTTTTTGATTTTAAAATTATTCTTTAGAACCTTCGTCATCTTCCATTTCATCTGAATCGTCAAACTCTTCTCTGCTAGAATCTTCTATATCTTCTTCCATTTTCACCTCCTTGTTGTCCTTGTTTAATTAATCTGGGTCTGGCTCTTCATCAAGGTCAAACAGGTCTTCGAAACCTTCATTTTCTTCGTCTTGTAGTGCTTTAACCATTTTCATCTCTTTTGTATTATACATTTTTGATAGATATTATATTTATAAATATTTTGTAATTGTTTTTTTAGGATTTTTTTGATGACAAGATTTAAAAAGGTGTGAAATTTGTAAATTTGTTAGAAAGATAGATATCAATATTATCACGATCACATTAGATTCACATTCACTTTGGTTTGATAATCAAGGGGTATTTTATTTTTCTATTAACTAAATTAAATAATGAATAAAAATGAAAAATGGCAAAAAGTAAATCAAAGACCAATCAGAGATTGTCATTCGCTAAAATCCACGCGGTGATTTTACCGAAAGATTTCCATGTTTGCATTTTTAATGGAGAAATATAAAAATGGCAAAGTACAACATGAAATTGTCCATTGACCATTTTTGTAAACAAAAATGGCAAAAATAAGTCCGACGTCGATTAAGTATTCGATTGTTGCAGATTTTGTAGCTGAGGGTCCGTTTCAGAAGCCGGATGTTATTGGGGCTTTGTTTGGGCAGACAGAAGGTTTGCTTGGAAGTGAGATGGAGCTTCGTGAGCTGCAAAAAGAAGGTAAGATTGGCAGGATTGAAGTTGATTTGAAGACAGAAGGTGGGAAGACAACTGGTGAAGTTATTATTCCGTCTGCTTTGGATAAGACAGAAACTACAATTATTGCTGCAGCTTTGGAAACGATTGATAAAATTGGTCCGACTGATGCTAAAATAACTGTTAGGGAAGTTGAAGATGTTCGAGGGAGCAAGAGGGATTATATTATGGAGAGAGCGAAACAGCTGCTTTCTGGAATTAGTAACGAGGGTATGGATTCAACTGAGATTGAGAACGAATTGAGGGAGTCAACAAGGACTGCAAAGGTAACTGAATATGGTGGAGAGAGGCTGCCTGCAGGTCCGGATATTGATTCATCTGATGAAGTTATTGTGGTTGAAGGAAGGGCAGATGTTGTTAATCTTTTGAAGTATGGAATTAAGAATGTTATTGGTATGGATGGAACAAAACTTCCAGCAGAAATTGCAAAGCTTGGTGAGAAAAAGGAATTGACTTTGTTTGTTGATGGAGATAGAGGAGGTAAATTGATTGCTAAGAATGTTTGTGATAATGCAAATGTTAAGCATATTACTTCTGCTCCGGATGGGAAGGAAGTTGAAGAATTAACTGGAAAGGAAATTCGTCAGGTTTTGAGAAAGAAAGTTTCTGCTTCGGTTTTTTTGAAAGGTTCAGATTTTTCTTCTGGCAGGGATTCTGATAAAAAGGAATCCCTTGTTGGAGGCAAGAAACGTGAACTGACAAAAGAAGATAGGAGTGAGCTGCGCGGGATGGCTTCTGAGATTAAGGGAAAGAATGTTTTGGTTTTAGATGATAATTTGAAAGTTGTTAAAAATGTTCCAGCTTCTAAGCTTCGTTTTTTGGATGTTACAAATGCTTTTGTTTTGATGGCAGAGACTGCTACGAGAACTGTAGTGGAAGGTGCAGAGAAATTAGGAGTAAGAGGAGTGGCAGCTAAGGCGTTTGGAAAATTTTCAGAAACTGATATTGAGTTGATTTCGCTTTAGTTTTTTTGGTGGGGGTTTTTGTTTTTTAGTGTTTTATGGAACCCTATTGAAAATTTCTTGTTTGATTTTAAAATTTCCCTCTTCAAGTTTCTCACTTCGTGAGAAAGACCCGCCCTTTTAGTGGAGGCGTTTTCCGAAGTTAATTAAAATCAAACTTTTTCAATAGGGTTGTTTTATGACAAAGGTTTAAATACCTTTTTTTCAGAACTTTTTTATGAATGAAGTTTATTTTAATTCGAGAGTGCTTGATGAGGCAGAGGCAGAGAAGCGTTTGGCGTTTGCAGATTCTTTGAAGCATTGTTTATCTAAAGTAGAGTGCGCGCGTCTTCAGCCTAAGGCATATGATGGTGAGGATGTTCTTTGTTTAAGGTTGAAAGCTCCTGGTCTGAATAGTTGTGCACATCATCAATTAATTGGAGATGTTGCTGATAGATTTATGGAAGAAACAGGGGTGGCGATAGCAGGCGATCTTGAGGGGAGAGAATTTGGTGCGTTTTATGATGTGGGACGGGGAAATTGTATTTTTGGAATTACAGCTGAGGGTCCTGAGACTGAGGCATAATATTTATATACTTGTCCTTGTTTTGTAAATTATGGTGGAAAAAGAGGGGAAGAAGAAAGATAGTTTGAAAAGTTGGAAGTGGGTTTTGATTATTGCAGGGATTTTGGTGTTGATTTATTTTGGCTGGAATTTGTTTTTTGCGTATGGGGAATGTGATACGTGGGTTTGTTTTAATAGTAATTTGGAGAAATGTTTGAAGACGGAATTTATTGGGGGAGAGAAGATGATTTTTGAATATATTATTCGTGGGAAAAGGGGAGACATTTGCGAGGTTGATGTTGAGCTTTTGCAGGGGGATTTGAATAATCAGGATTCATTGAAGCTTGAAGGATATGATATGGAATGTGTGCTGCCGTATGAGGCGATTATGATTCCGGAGTCAGATATTGGGAATTGCCATGGTTTGTTGAAGGAGGGTTTGCAGGATTTGATTATTCGGGATTTGCATTCTAATATTGTCCAGAACTTAGGTAGGATTAATTTGGAAATTTTGGATCCGCCTGAGGATTGAATTTAAATTCTAGCTGATGGCATTTTACGATAGGATGAGTAGGCTGGGGTAATTATAAATTTTGGGGCGGAGAAACTGGGCGAAGCCAGTTTCGGAGTTGGGGGCGGGTAAAAAACAAACAATCCCACCCTCCCACCCAGGGATAGTGATGTTGTGAACGCAACATCTGATTTTTGTTGTTTGTTTTTTGCGATGGTGGGCGGTAGTTTTTTGGTAATTAGTTGAGTATAATAATTTTTATAAACTCTTTTTGTGTTGGATATTTATGAAAGCAATAGGTGAGAGGTTAGAAGATTTAAGAGTTATGAAAAATGCGATAGGTGAAGGGAGGAAGGGTTATTTTGCAAAGTATTATGATACTGAAGATGTTTGTTCTTATCGTTGTGTGGATGGGTATTTTGTAGTGGAAGTTAATAGAAGGGCGATGAGGATTCTTGATGGTGGTGAAAATATTAGCGATGTTAAAGATATTTGTTATAAGGAATTAGTTAAACATCTTAGAAAAAGAACTCATGTTATGGAAGGGAAATTATTGCCCAGAAATGTTTATCCTTGGGTTAATGAAGAAGGAAAGATTACTACTTATGCTAATTGTGCTTCTTTGGGTGATACATTTCAAGGAAGAAGGACGACTTCTTTTGGCAAGGTTTCTAGGGAGGAACAAGATAGGATTAATAGGATTAGGGCGAGAAGAGGATTAGGGTCTGCTCTTGCTTCTGTAGAAGTTGCGTAGTTAGGTTTAAATTATTTATTTTTTTAGTTAATTCATGATGAAATTAAAAAATATAAGGTTTGGACCGGCAGGGATCGGAATTGTGAAAGATGTTGAAGAAACTTTTGATTATTTGGCGGGGCTGGGGTTGGGGGCGGCGGAGATTCCATTTACTTATGGGGTTTATATTAAAGAGAAGGAGACAGCTGGGGTGGTGGGGCGGGCTGCAAAGAAATTTGGGATTGAGTTAAGTATT
>NZER01000234.1 GCA_002690445.1 Candidatus Pacearchaeota archaeon | reverse complement strand
TTCTATTATGTGGGTGCATTCTCGTTTTATTGTCAAGTACCATCAAGCCATGTCAGCAAGAAAACCAAAATTAACCGCAAAAGAAGTGGACCTTTGGCACGAGAGAATCACTCGTGCTGAAGAGGGTATGGAGGAGAACGTTCTTAGCGAGTGGAAGAAATCATTCGAGGACTTCATAGGCCAGAAAGCGAGGAGCGAGGTCTACTACGACGACGACGACGTTCCCAACTTTAACTTCCTACTCTCTACGTCCAACTCTTTACTGCCAGCCATTATCAGCGCAGACCCATACCTGCGGATGCTCCCCCGTCGCCCAGACGATAAGGATGGGGCAAAGATCGCAGAGGCTGCGGTCAACTACGTCTTCAGGGAAATCAACATAAAGAAAACGATCAAGGACACAGCCCTTGACGCAATGCTCTATGGCGTTGGCTTTGCGAAGATTGGGTATGACCCGTCAGGGGCATTTCTCCTTGAAGAGGACTATGAGGTTGGCCCGGAGATGCTGGAGGATGAGGAGGAGGAGCCAGCGGCCACAAGGGCAGACACCAGGATTCTTAGAGAGGCTATGGCCAGGGAGGACCTTCCCTTTGATGAGGGCCCGCAGGACAACCCAACGGCAGAGAGGGTGGCCCCTTGGGACATGCTGCTGCCGGATGGGTATGACGATATAAACAGATGCCCGTGGGTGTGTGAGCGAATAACCGTGAGGCTTGAAGATCTTCAGTCCGACGACAGGTTTAATCTGCCCAAGAACATATCTGCGGACTCCTGGCTCTCTGAGGCGGTCCCGTCTGAGTACAGCTATTACAAAGATGATTCAGTCATTGGTGAGTCGAAGCCCGCTGAGTACATCACGGTTTACGAAATCAGATACTGGACGAGGACCAAGAATGGCTCCAGAAGGCGGTGCCTGTGGCTTACCAGGAAGCAAGAGGGTCTAGACTCAAAGGACACCATCCTGCGTCACATTGACGATCCACTCCTCATGCGCGGGTATCCATACCAGCAACTTCAGTTCGTTCGCGTTCCAGGGATGATGTATGCGCCAAAGACTGCAGATCTGGCATCCATCAGGCCCATTGCCGACAGGCTCAATCAGGAGTGGAGCTACCTGCTGAAGCATCACAGGATCTCATCCCGCAGAAAGTGGGTCGCACTCCCCGGCGCACTGGAAGACGGAAGCCTTGCTGGGCTGCTTGAGTCTGAGAACGATATGGAGGTTGCGGAAATCCCAGCCAACATTGGAGATATCAGGCAAGCAATCATGCTGCTTCCAGAGGCCGCGCCTCCCAGCACCACGCCAATGGTTCTTCAGGGACTTCAGCGCATGATGTATGAAATCAGTGGTGTTGATGTCTACATGCGGGGTGGTGTGGGCCGAAAGGGAACGACCGCAACGGAGGTCGCTGTCTCGTCACAGCTAAGCAGTAATCGCGCAGGAACCCGGCTTGATCTGGTAGAGCGATTTGTAGAGGGCATTGGGCGTCAGATGCTGTCTATCATTCGCCAGTATTGGGATGATCCCAGGTATCTCAGGATCTCTGGGCCCGGAGGGGAGGATGAATTCCTCTCGTTCTCATCTGGTGATATCACGGGAATGTTTGATATCAGGATTGAGGCTGGCTCTACGCTGGGCAAGGATCCTGCGACCGAACAACAGGCGTTCATGGGGCTGTTGCAAACAATTCAAGCAACGGTTGGTTCACTCATCCCCCTGGTTCAGGGAGGTCTGGCCTCTCCAGACACAATTAAAAACTTCGTAGATAAGGCTTTTGCAATCTGGCAAGCTGACAAGCGTATGCTTATGGAGCCATTGGCTGCAATCCAAGCCGCCGCAACGCCCCAAACAGCAGCATCGCCAGAGGCGGTTGGTCAGGGACGAGGAATGGGCGGTCAGGGAGAATCGCTCGCTGGGCCACCAGCGGGAGGCGCTCCTAGCCCAGGAGGCGCAACCAGCGGCACTGGCGGAACCGCAGATCTACAGACGCTAATGTCTAGAGTAAAGGGAGCCTGATGCCTTACTACCCGATGCGCTGCACGTTTTCATCGTGCGGCCTTGAGTTTGACCATTTCACCAAGCCAGATCTCTATGATCTCTCCAAGAAGGACAGTTTCAGGGACGTGCGCTGCTCATACTGCGGAAGCTTTGGAACGGCAGAGCGGTGCTATCCAAGAGACTCAGCGCCAGCAAACATAACGGTAAAGGGCACCTGGGGGAAGCACGCAAGCCCTGGGCTGAAGGGCCAGGACTTCTACACCAAGCAAGAGCGTGATCGGCAGCTAGCTTCTGCCGGGAGGACATCCTTTGATGACGGAGATAACCCTCATCCCAAGAAGTCCAGCAGCGCTACAAAGACGTTCAAGGTCGGCAAAGATGGAAAGCTCGTTCAGGACAAAAAGCCTTCTGATCTTCTTCGCGAATATGCAGAAGAGAACGATGGTCTTGTTGATTTTGCTGGACTCGTGGAGAAGACGGGGCTTCCGAAGAGAAAGCTCCAAGGAGCCGTGATGGGGGCTATCCGTGGAGGCTGGCTGGAGAAGGCTGAAGTAGAGAGAACCTACCGCCTTCTCTGACTCGCCATCATCTTGCTCTTGAACTTCTTAGACCAGTTCTCGTACTGGTCCCACTCATCATTCGACCACTCGTTATGGTTTCCAGATGCAGCCTGGACGGGATCGGACCTGACCTCGGACCCGCTTCCTGGGCAGTAATGAGCGACGGCGTTTGCAATCATCATTGATACGCAGGCGTCGTCGTTCTTACCTGCCGGGGCTGACATCTTTGCGTCAGAGTCATGGCCCTCTGGCGTTCTCTTGATGATGCTCCTGTAGGCAGACATCTCTGCCAGGACAAGCTGAGAGCGAATCTTTACATAGCCGTCCTTCAGCGCCTTTTGCATTAGGCCCACCATTGCGGGCTTTGTCTTTCTGTTGGTATCCCAGCCAAGGGTTTGTGTGGGACCAGTGAGGCTGTCCACCGTTTGGCGGCGATACATATTCCAATACTTTGTCTGGTTGAGCATTGCTATCAGCCCAGCACCAAGGCCAGACGCTTCTGGCGCAAGCACAGCATTGTTGTAGAAGATGGCAATCATCAACACCGTCTCAGCGAGGATGTCTAGATCCACCTTTCCTCGCCACTCAGCAACCTGCTCCATACTGGCTATGTCAATCACGCATACGTGATCCCAGTCTCTAGATGTGGGCCCCTTGCTAACATCTGCCGATATCACATATCTGCGCTTTGATTCAGGCTTCTTCCAGATAGAGAAGCGGCCGTTGCCTGGGAGGGCCTCTTCAATCTCTGGCCTGTAGCTGGAGAAGATTCTTGCGCGCCCACCCTCCAGCCCGGAGCCGTCTACGATTTCATACCAACTGTGCTCCGGGGAGTCGTTGTGCTCTAGCGTCCTGACCTTCTTCCCGCATATTGGACAGTCACAGCCGTGGGCCCGAACCTGTTCCCATATCTTCTGCTGGTCAAAGACAGGGCTTCCAGAGGCAGAGAATGCCTCCTGATCTGTGCTGGGGTACTCCTGGTGAAACCGATCTATGGAGCCACCGCACTTGCTGACCAGGGTTTCTCTACGCCATTGAAGGTTCTCCAGAGAGATCCAGTCTCCAAACTTCTCAAGAAGTTCCTTCTCGTCACGATTCAGACTTTTGTTGAAGTCCTCCTCGCTCACGCTCAGCGGCCTCCCATATTCCTCCATGAGAAACCAGGGCGTAAACAGCGCGTACCACGTTGAGTCTGGATGACCTGGGTGCTTTCTCTTTAGCTCCATCCACGGAGGTATCTCATCCCACCAGACATTTGCCGCTAGGTATTGCGTGTGATGAAAGTCGCCAGCGCCATTGCACGTTGACTCGGCATAAATCATTGTCCCGGCCTCGTCTGGAACTGCCTGGAGTGTCGCCAGGAAGAAGTCCTCCGGCCTCTTGTAGAAGGCAACCTCAGAGCAATGAACCTGACGCGCAGTAAATCCACGGGCATCGTCCACGCTCTTTGCGGTCATAACGATAAACCTGGATCGAAGGCCAGCAGCGCCCTGTGGTGCCCTGAAGTCCAACTCATACACGTTGTTGTATCGAGTCATCGGCTGCAGGTTGGGCGGCAGGTAGTCGTAGAACACCTTGCACTTGGTAAAGATCGCGCGAACCGAAGGCTCTGTATGCGCGGCTACCAGCGCCACCTCATCTTGGTTGGTAATAGACTTCCAGAACATCCTGCCCTGGACGTGGGTTGAGCACCCCAACTGCCTAGCCTTCGCCTCCCAGATCCTGACAGGAACATCAGCAGCCTCCATCTCAGAGATGAGCCCCTCCCTTAGAAGCTGACTCTTGTTCAGATTGAACCTCTTAAACTCTCCTGATTTTGTCTGGATGTGTAAGTGTTCTGCCGCAAAGGAGATGAAGTCACCATGCTCCCCAGAGGTAAGAACCTCTGCCGCCTCATCAACCCTTTGCGCCTTTGCCATATCTAGTCCATGTGCTTTCTCATGCGGTTGCTAGGTGGAGGAAGCTCTTTGCTCTTGAACTTTCTCTCAAGCACCTCGCGCCAGTGTGTGATGTTTTCCATCAGCCCTGGAACATCGTCCTCATGAAGCATCCGACAGTTCCAGATGGTGTCTTTCAAGATGATGTGCGGATAGATAACCCAGGCCACCTTCATCTCTCCAGCTACCGCATCAAGAAGCCGCTTCGCCTCGTATCTTCCAACGCCAATGGCCTCGCCAACAAACCTGGGTGCCATGTATCCAGACTCATTAGCCGTCTTAAACGCCCTCTTCGCGTTGGTGTCTTCAAAGACTTCTGAGCCTGGGTAGATTGGTGGTCCCACATGCCAGTGACCGTCAGAGCCAAACCACTTGCGCCACTTTCTGCGGGTCAGCGCGGCGTGCCTCCACTGCTCCATCTCCCAACCATATCTGCTTCTATCGTCCTTGAAGTCAGGGATCGCGCTGTTCGTTTGAACAGTATCTTTGTCACTGGCCGGAGAAGACGCTGGCCTGTATGCAACAGAATCATCAGCGGCCCTTCGCCATGAATTGACGCCGCCGACTCGCTTGTTTCTAGCCAACCTTCACAAACCGATCAGGCCCAACGCACTTCCACACTCTTCGATATGCAGGGCGCATACGCATAAAGGCATCTGCGTTGATCTCCTCTGCCACCACGACGCTCGGAGCTACTGGCTTCGGAGCTTCCTCGCTCTGCTCAGCAACAGTCTTGATCCCGTCGATGTGTCTACCAATCTCTGCAATCAATGAAGATCGGTGCTTGCCATCAATCTCCTGCTCAAGGACACTCTCAAGGTCTTCGAGAGACATCCCATCAAGCTCTTCGATGGCGTTTCTCACAGTATAATTGCTAGGGTCGAAAGACATTTAATTCTCCAGGGTTACTCGTATGGCTTACATGAAAAGAAAGAAAAAGCCCAAGAAATCAGCCAAAAAGGCTACCAGCAAACCAAAGCCTAAGACAAAGGCTAAGCGAGTTTACTGATGCCGATCCAGGTTAGCTTTAGTGAGGCGCTAGGCAAGATGGGCGCGTGGCGTGCTGGTTGAAGCGGCAAGTGCGGGCGGTTGAACTGTTCGCGGGTGCGGGCGGGGCTGCCCTCGGCCTACACGCTGCGGGCATCGAGCATCTGCGCTGCATCGAGTGGGACAAGGACGCAGCCGCCACGCTTGCCGCTGCTGGCTTCCCTACCGTCTGTGGCGATGTCCGCGATCTGAGCCTGTACGCTGGGCTTGATCCCGATCTGATCTGGTCCTCGTTCCCGTGCCAGTGCTGGTCAAGCGCATCGCCTGACAGGCTCGGGCCCAAGGACACCGAGCGCAACGGGTGGCCGTGGACCATGGACGCCATCGACGCAATGAGCCCGCGCTGGTTCGTTGCCGAGAACGTGACCGGGCTCACGCAGCACCGGGGCGAGTGCGCGGGTGGGTGCGTTGGGCCTGAGCTATGCCCGCGCGCCTACCTCGACCGGGTGATCCTGGCGCAACTGCGCGAGCGGTTCCCCTCAGTAGCGTGTCGCGTGCTGAATAGCTCGTCCTATGGAGTGCCGCAGCATCGGCGCAGGCTGATCATCGTGGCAGGCAAGCACGCTATCGACTGGCCCGCTCCCACGCACGGCAAGCCCACAGGGCAGGGCGATCTGTTTGGTCGCTCGCTGTTACCGTGGGTGACTATCGGGCAAGCCCTCGGGCTAGACGGCGGGATGGTCGTCCAATCTGGCGTTTGCTACTCAGACCCAGGAACGCACGGGAAGGAGAGCAGCGCAAAGCTCCCGAGTCCCACGCTCCCCGGCAGTAGCGGAATGTATGTAGGTGAGAGCCTGGCCGGATCACGCCCGCACCGGCTGGATCAGCCGTCGCCCACCGTCTCCGCTGTTGGAGAGTGCAAAGGCAGCGGGGAGGGAGGCAACCCGCAGAAGATGCAACGGGCGAGCGATGCTTTGTTCCTTGCGACTGGTCGCCGCCGGTTGACCGTCCACGAGTGCGCGGCGCTGCAAGACTTCCCGCCCGATCATCCCTGGCAGGGCAACCAGCAAAGCCAATATAGGCAGGTGGGCAACGCAGTCCCTCCGACGCTGGCGAGGGTAGTCGCTGAGGCTGTGCTGGTGGCTGCTAGCGAGCCAGCCTAGCGGGTGGCGAGAGCGATCAGCAGCACCCCGATCAGCGTGCCGCCTGCACCAACCCCAGCACCG
>NZER01000233.1 GCA_002690445.1 Candidatus Pacearchaeota archaeon | reverse complement strand
GAAATAACTCTATGCCAACCTACTGCGGAGCCAAAACCAAGCGGGACGGTTCACCGTGCAGACAGCGCGTGATGAAAGTGGGAAAGCGGTGTCGGATGCACGGGGGCAAATCCACGGGGCCAAGGACAGATAAGGGGCGCAAGAAGGTGTCGCAGAACCTCATGCGGCACGGCATCTACTCGCGACATTTCACAGACGAGGAACTTCTTCTTGCTGAAGAGAGGGCCAAGCCTGAGAATCTTTTATCGCTGACTCAGGAAATTCTGACCGCGCAAATAGAACTCCACCGTGTAGAGGCCCTAATGGCCGAAAGGCGCGATGGGAACGGGAGGGCGGGGTTGGAACTTGTGGAGGTCAACAGCGGCCAGCAGGGTGGCGAGGGGGGCGGCACAGGCCCTCAACAGCGGTTCGCGATGCCTGATCTCAGAGCTTTAAAAGATAGATACTTGGGGCGTATTTCCAGCTTGAAGCGCACCCAAAAGGAACTATTACAAGACACCCCCGAACTGAGCCTGACGATACA
This sequence comes from Candidatus Pacearchaeota archaeon, assembly GCA_002690445.1. The sequence goes on along the minus strand of NZER01000233.1, from coordinate 21,655 downwards.
CACGAAAGACTACCGTGATGAAGTCCTTAGTAGACTCTCTCGTAAGGCTGGACACAGGCGCACGGACGGCGGTACTCAGTAAGTTATCGCAAGGAGAATTTGCTGACTTATATTATGATTGGGGAGAGTGGGCGCGGCCTGACCAGTTGGCTCCTGACGATGATTGGATCACGTGGCTTATATTGGCCGGGAGGGGGTGGGGGAAGACCCGATGCGGTGCCGAATGGGTGCGGCAACGGGTTAATGCCGGGGCGCAACGAATAGCCCTCATAGGCGAAACAGCGGCTGATGTGCGGGACGTTATGATTGAAGGGGAGAGCGGTATTCTTGCTATATCGCCGCCGTGGGATACGCCGACATATATCCCATCCAAGCGGCGTATGATGTGGCCTAATGGGGCGATGGCGTTCACCTATTCAGGCGAAACACCGGATCAATTGCGCGGTCCACAACATGACACCGCATGGGCCGATGAACCCGCTAAGTGGAGATACGGTGATGATACGTGGGCGAATCTCATGCTTGGGTTGCGTCTTGGTGATGATCCGCGAGTTGTGGCTACCACAACACCCCGGCCCACGCCGCTGATTAAAGGAATGATCGCGGACGGCGGGACGCACGTGACCCGTGGCTCCACGCTGGAGAATCTGGAGAACCTCGCCCCTCAGTTCCGTGAGGCCATCCTTTCGCGATATGAGGGAACGCGCCTTGGCCGACAGGAGATTTACGCGGAGGTACTGGAGGATGCGCCGGGGGCCTTGTGGACTATGGAAGGCATTGAGGATATTAGAGTTACACGGACGCCCGATTCGGGGGAATTAAAGCGCGTTGTCGTAGCCATTGACCCCGCCGCGTCTGTGGGCGAGGACAGTGATGAGACAGGCATTATCGTGGTGGCTTTGGGGTTTGACGGCCTTGGTTATGTCCTCGCTGATGTCTCAGGCAAGTATAAGCCGATAGAGTGGGCGCAAAAGGCCATTAGGACGCTGGAAGAGTGGGATGGGGACCGCATCATCGCGGAGGTTAATCAAGGGGGGGACATGGTGGAGCAAACCATACGGACCATTGATCGCCGCGTTCCTTATAAGGCGGTGCGGGGCGCGAAGGGGAAGTACTCCCGAGCAGAGCCAATATCGGCGCTATATGAGCAGGGAAGGGTGAGGCACTGCGGCCTTTTTGCTACACTGGAAGATCAGATGTGCAGCTTTGAGCCGGGAACGACAGGGTGGTCACCGGATCGCATGGATGCGTTGGTGTACGGCCTTACTGATTTAATGATAGAGGTGCCGCGCACCATTGAGATAAAGAAGGTTATCGGGTGAAGGACGCCAAGGAAACCGAATATGTGACGATGAGCCTTGAGGACGCGGCTTTGGTTGAGAAGTACAAAGTGGATGAGGCATATCGGTACTTGCATAAGAATGATGGTGGGCCTTATTTTTATATGGCTAAAATCTATCATATCGTGGACGGTGACACGGTAGATGTGGAGCTTGATCTCGGATTTAATATCCATACTTCTATGCGGTTAAGAGTGCGCGGGGTAGATGCACCGCATCACCAAGTGAAAGACTTGAAGGAGAGGGAGCGCGGCCTTAAATCCAAAGAGATGATGCGCCATTTGAATGATGTGTTCGGACCCAAGGCTTTCGTGACATCAATCGGCTGTGGGAAACCTTTTAGGGGCAGGGTGCTGGCAGACCTGTGGTTTCAAGTTGATGAAAAGCACTGGATTAATACCTCTCAGGTTATGGTAGCCGAGGGATTGGCAGTTCCCTATCTTGGAGAAGAAAGTTAGGCGCGGCCTTGGGCAACGGGTGAGCGTTGTTGTGTTGAACTTTGCGGGGCCTTGAACAAAAGCGAGCAGGGATTGACGGCCTTCGGTGAGCTTACGCAGACGGTCAGCCCGTAAATACTGCCGCATGATACTGCCATGATCCCGTTGTCCACCCCCCCCCTATGAGCCGTTATCATAAACGATAACGGGGAAGCCCGATTTTTGGCAGTTTTGGCAGTGAAAAGGCAGAAATAAAAGGATGGGAAAAAATGCCCGTAAACGATCCAAATCAAGAGTATGAGAAGTTTCTACCGCAGTGGAATCGAGCCCGTACAGCCTATCAAGGCTCGGATACGGTAAAGGGGGCCACCACCCAATATCTTCCCCGTTACCACGGGATGGACGAAACGGAATACCAGACTTACCTCAACGCGGCGGTATGGTACGGCGCACCCGAGAAAACCGTGAATGGCCTGACGGGGGCAGTCCTTCGGAAGCCCATCCGCATGGAGGTGCCTGACATGATGCGGGACATCATGGAGGACACCACCCTGACCGATACCCGCTTTGAGAAGTTCGCGCAAGACGTTCTCTTGGAAATACTTAAGGTCGGGCGTTGTGGCGTCTTGGTAGATATGCCGCCTGAAGGGGCCGACCCACGTCCCTATGCAACCCTGTATATAGCCGAGGACATCATTAATTGGCGCACGGCGCGGATTAATGGGGCCGAGATGCTGACGATGGTGGTGTTGCGGGAAGACTATGAGGTGGAAGAGGACGATGACCCGTTCACGCTTGACCTCAAAAACCAGTATCGGGTCTTGTTGCTGGATGTTTCTGATGCCGGGGCGTTCTTCTATCGACAGGAGATATGGCGGGAGCGTACTGTTTCCCAAACCTACGGGGACAATGTTTCGAAAAAGAAATGGATCAAGGTGGATGAGATTGTCCCCCGGCAACGGGGCGAAGTGTTGTCCTATCTACCTTTCATTTTCTTCGGGCCAGATGAGGCGGGGCCAGAGGTGAATAAGCCGCCGCTTCTGGATATGATCGATGTGAATTACCAGATGTACGTCAATTCAGCCGATTATGAACGTGCCTTGCACTTCTGTGGTTCGCCTGTCTATTTCTTCAGTGGGATAGATCGGGAACAGGAGATACACCTCGGCCCTAATCGCGCCATAGTATCAGAGCGGGAGGGCGCACGGGGTGAGATCCTACAGGCATCGAAGGAAAGCGTCAGTGCGCTTCGCGAGGCTATGGAGGACAAGAAACAGGACGTGGCCCGTTTGGGTTCGACACTCCTTGAGGCTCAGAGGGCTGGGGTGGAGTCAGCCGAGGCGCTGCGGTTGCGTTATGCCGCCACGCAAGCCGCCTTGCGGACTATAGCCACGGCCTTCGGTGAGGGCTTGAATGAGGTGGTCCGCACGTTGGCGCGGTGGGCGGGACTCGCCGAGGAGGTGGTAAGTATAGAAGTCAACAAGGACTTCGTGGATATTTCCCTAACACCGCAACAGATACAGAGTTATATGGCCTTGCATCAAGGCGGCGAGATCAGCTACGCCACCCTGTATGCGCTTCTGGCCGAGGGCGAACTGACCCGTGCAGGGGTGGATTGGGTCGAGGAGCGGGAGCAGATAGAAAATGACTTTGAGGAGGACGTAGATCAGTTGTCGGGGCCATTGGTTGCGGCACCTGTAGCTGAGTAGGCCTTTACACCTTTAAACTACTAGGCCTTTACACCTTTAAACTACTAGGCCTTTACACCTTTAAACTACTAGGCCTTTCCACCTTTAAACTACTAGGCCTTTACACCTTTAAACTACTAGGCCTTTCCACCTTTAAACTACTAGGCCTTTCCACCTTTAAACTACTAGGCCTTTCTACCTTTAAACTACTAGGGCTTTCTACCTAACAACTACTTTATGTCTGTTTCTATCAACCAAATGGTCCGCGCCATGCACCGAGCGCGGCATGAGATTGAGATAAACCAGATCGGCGGCTTGTCGGCTGAGTTGGCCGGGATATTTGACCGTGCCGAGCGCAAGTTATACAAGGAGCGGGGCAAGTTTTTCAAGGGTCTTTCCACCAATGCCCAAGGGGAAATCATAGGTTCCGTCAAGAACATAGAAGCCGCCCGAAAGCGAATATCCTATGTGAAGGATAGCGTGGATAAGCTGGTGAAGAAGCCGGGGATGGTGTGGGGCGATAAGATGGTCAAGGCTATGGGAGAGGCGGGGCGGGAGTTGGCGCGGGTCAACCTGACCACCGATTTCATCCCGCAAGCCAAGATTGATGCGGTTTTTAAGCACATATCGTCTACCGAACGGGCTATCCTCAAGGTGGGCCGCTATGATGCTTATTCGATTATAGGGACCATCGGGGATGATATTAATGAGTTTTTTCGCCGGGAGATGCTGGATTCCGTGGCCGAGGGTATCCCGATACAGGGACGGGGAGATACCCTCGCCAACCGTCTGTTCGCCTCTGGCCGCTTGAAGGCCATCCCGGTCTATACCAAGGACGGGCGAACCATCATGCGGTCAGCCCGAACCCGTGCTGATGCCATTGCACGGGTAGAGTCAGCCAAGATCCTCAACGCTACCCATGAAGACGTGACCAAGCAAGCCCTTGGTGATGAGGCGGTTTATCGCAATTCCAATCCACGGGACAGCCGCACCACTGATATTTGTTTACAAGCGTCCCGGCAAGAGCCGATGACCTTGCTGGAGTGGAGCCGCACCCGATTCGGCAGACCACCCCGGTTGCGGCCTTTTCACCTATGCCGCTCGGTGCTGATTGGCGGGATGAAAGAGTGGTTTGAAGATGACGGCAACCCCGAACCCGTCCAAAATGCCACCAAGCCGCCGCAGCCTGACAACCCCAAGATCAAGGGACCACAGGACTTTGACAGTATAGAGGATCGGCTTAAATACTATACCGAGGGTGACAGTATGGTGCGGGATCTTATCGCGGAGGGGGCGCGGAGGAAACGCGAATACCGGAAGTTGTCAAAAGAATATGATAGATTGGCAAAAGAAGGGAATATTTTATTTGATCAAAAGGACCGGGGAACAATAACAAAAGAACAGTTTTACATGCAGTTCGGTGAGGTGGATACGAGGAAAACTAAAGTTTTCAGGCAGATGGACATGAGCGAGGATTGGCAGAAGGAGTACGTTGCCAAGCTGGTCGGGAACAGCGATGAGATTCTGGTCAAGGGCTTGCCTCTAAGGGACAAATGGCGAGAAATATGGGAGGGCTTTGGGAGTGTGTCAGCAGAGGCCATTGAAAACTTAAAGTATGCGGGTTCAGCCGTGGTAAATCAAGGAAGGCTTGACAAGGGCAGGGACTTCGTGGACCGCCTCATGCACCTCGGCAAGAGCGATCTCGACAGGGACGTGGTGGTAAGTCGAAAGAAAACAAGGGATTATGCCGCCGCACGTAAGGCTTTGGACAAGAACCTCGATGATGGCTTTATTAATAAGTCCCACTATGATCTTGAAAATGCCTACATAGACGAATTAGAGCAGAAATTGGTGGTGTTGCGTGAAGACTTGGGGCCGACAGCTCTTGGGGACAGCGTGGAGATAGTCAAATATGAGCGCCTAAAAACCATTGACTATGACCTGACAGTATCCAAACTTCCCAATAATCGTAAGGCCCGTGCTTTTCAATGGGATTATAGTGACGCTGATCAACTGATCGATGGGGGGAGGAAGCGTGGGGTTGTTTTGGTGGATGCAGACAGTGCAATCAAGACGGTGGTGCATGAGTTGGGCCATCTGGTCGAATGGAATGTTGCTGGCGTACAAAAAGCCGCCCAAAAGTTTTTGGCCTACAGGGTCAGGGGCGAAACGGCGGTGGGATTGAAAAAGGTGTTCCCTACTTGGAATTTCAAACCGTATGAGACGGGACGGAAGGACAAGTTTCGGGAGGTGTGGTATCGCTTTTGGAAAAAAAAGAAATATGGTGGCCGCCGCGAGAGTTCACTCACAGAGGATCAGAGGCTTGATCTAAATGAGAGGGCCGATGTAAATGCCTATTATGAGGGCAAAGAATATGCCCAATCAACCGAGATTGTGTCAATGGGTATGGAGTTGATGTACGAGGATGCGGTGCTTTTCGCCCGATATGATCCTGAGTATTTCAAGTTCATAGTGGGCATATTACGGGGTGATTTGAGGTATTATTGATGGCTCATTTACGCATACTGTTTGATGACGATAAGTATAGGCTGGAAGTAAGGGGGGACAGTTGGTTTTGTTCCGATGGGCCTATGAAGGATGTCTTGACCAAGACATTAAACTCGGATCTCCCCGTGCATGATTTTATGGGGCCAGAGGTGCCAGCGCCCGAAAACGTGGCGATAAAGTGGGCGGCAACAAAATTCAAAAGCCTCAATATTGCGATACTCACTATGGCCTTGGATGCACCCTCATCGTCAGAGGCGGTGCCGAGAAAGATAGTCAAGAATTAAACTTAGGACTTGCCTCGGCGGCAAGAATAGTGCAAACTAATAGTTGAGGAGGTTTGTTTGTGGCAGAGAATCCTTTAAAGGCAGTGGTTCGGTCCCTTGAAGAAGTGGATGAAGCGGTGCATGGTCTGTATGACCGTCAGGGTGACGGCACATTCGCCTTGACGGTGGACGGGGCGCTTCCCGGCTATGTCGAGAAGGTGGCCTTGGATGAGTTCCGCGAATCCAATATCAAGTTGACTGAAGACAGTAAGAAAGCGGCTGAGGCGTTGTCCAAGTTCGACGGTGTTGACCTTGACAAGTATCAGCAATGGGAAAAGTCCGAGTCTGATCTGACGCGCAAGAATCTCATTGAGGCAGGGCAAGTCGAGGAGCTTATAGCTACCGAGCTTTCCAAAGTTTCTGAGCCGCTGAAGAAGCAGATTAAGGCGTTGGAAAGCGGCATCAAGGATCGCGATGCAATGCTTTCCCGCAAAGCATTAGACGAGGAAATCCTGAAAGCAGCCAATGCCGCCCACGCCCGTCCCGGTGCCGAGGAGTTTTTAATTGCCAAGGCCAAAGAACAGGGGTGGACGACATTGGATGGCAAGGCAGTGCAGTTGGATGGGGGTGGTACTCCCATTTATTCGGATGCGAATCCCGGCTCACCTAAAGAAGTTCCTGAATGGGTGGAGGAGCAGACGCTTTCCTTTAGCTGGGCATTTGCGTCTTCATCCGGTGGCGGTGCTACCGGATCGGCCACGACGGCCCCCAGTGGTGCGGGGGATATGTTGCGCCGAGAGGACAAGAAAGGGTTTCAAGACAGCCTTGAAGACATCGCTTCAGGCAAGACAAAATTGAAAGCCTCATAGTAGCAGAAGAAGCAAAAACACAGCAGTAGCATAAGCACGGGGTCGGTGATCCCTTGCCGAATGGTCCGGTGGGCCTTGCTCGCTTGTTGATGACCTTTAACTTTCAACAAACGAAGGGAGCCTACCCGTGGCTAATTCTCTCACTAATGTAATCCCCCAACTACTCGCACAGGGATTGATGGCTCTGCGCCAGCAGTCCATCATGCCGCGCCTCGTTAATCGGGCGTATGATGCCCTTGCGGCACAATCGGGGTCAACTATTGACGTGCCGATCCCGTCTGCCATCACCGCCAATGCGGTGACCCCCGGTACAACTTCTCAGGCGGTTACTGACCTCAGTCCTACCAAGGCCACTATCGCACTCGATCAGTGGTACGAGGCGGCATTTAACCTCACGGATGAGGAACTGAAGAACGTCGAGGTCAACAACCTCATGCCGATGCAAGCCAGTGAAGCGATCAAGGCGTTGGCTAATAAAGTTGACATCTTTATCATGGATCTGGCGTCTTCGTCCACCAACGGCATCAGTCAGAATGGCGGTGTAGCTGGAACCACCCCGTTTGCCAGTAATCTTTCGGCATTTATTGATGCCCGTAAGGAACTGAACAACTCGGCGGCCCCACTGGATGACCGCTATTGTGTCATCAATGCGGATGCGGAAGCCAACGCTATCGGGCTGGAAGCCATGCAAAGCACCGCATGGCGAGGTGACACCGAGGGCATCGTCCGTGGTAATATTGGCGAAAAGTTGGGTGCGACTTGGGTTGTGGATCAGAACGTCCAGACCCACATTAATTCCAACGGAACGCCCACGGGTTGGCTGGCTAATGGCGGCGGCGGCTTCGCCGCTGGGCTGACCTACATTGACGTGGATACGGGTTCAAACACCCCGGTAGTCGGTGACATCTTCACCGTGGCTGGGGATACGCCAGCCCATATCGTGACGGCGGTAGCCTCTGGCGGTGACTATCGCCTGACGATCACCCCGGCTCTTGGGGCGGCGGTGGCTAACAATGCGGCTTTGACCTTCACGGCTTCAGCGGCGGCGTTCACCCGCAACTTGCTGTTTCACCGGGATGCTTTCGCCTTTGCCTCGCGTCCGTTGGAAGACGGGATGTTGGTGGGTGGCGATAACGTCATGGCTAATGTCGATCCAGTTTCGGGCCTGTCCTTGCGCGTTGAAGTCAACCGCGAGTTCAAGCAGACCCGCGTCAGTTACGACATCCTGTATGGTGGCGCATTGGTGCGGCCTGAGTTGGCGGCTTTGATCCTCGGGTAATTAGATGGGCTTGGGGGGTCTTTTGGCTCCCCAAGCTCCTCCTTTTCCAATACAAAGACGAGACTTATATGGCTGTTAATGTTGTCAAGATTGAGGACGGCAAGGGCGATTATATCGTTATCAATGCCGGGGATTTCGATCCTAAAACAATGACGGAGTTTAAAGAAGGCGCGGCCCCGTCCGAGGCCCCCCCCGTCCCTAAGAAGAGGGGTCGGCCTAAGAAAGCCCAATAATGGCCCATTATTATAATGCCGATGCCGATATAACGGACTTACTCCCGTCTTTGACGAGTAGTCAATTGGCTTCAGAGGCGCAACGCACCACCAAGCTCCGTATCGTAGCCAAGAACTGGGTAGATTCCGTATATCCCGGCACCAGCCCTTTCGCTCCGGTATCTACGGCCTATTCATGGGTTGTCAACCAAGCAGATCACGCTTCGGGCGATTCCACGGTGGTGATAGGCAGTGGCACCAACAACCCCGCCGTCAGTGACCGCTTTCGGGTGGTGGGCGATTATCAGTGGAGTGATCGAGACAAGAATTTCACGGGTCTGGTGGATGATTCCCAAGAGTACAGGGTGACGGCGTTTGATTCAGGCGCGAACACGGTGACGTATGAACCCGCCGCGCAACAGATGTTCTTGGATCAAGCTCCGGTCAATTTCGGCACCCCCTACATAATACGTCAGGCTTCAATTTATTATTGCCTTCATCTGGCGTATATCATCCTTCGCAATAATCCTGAAGACTTGGCGGCGGCGGCGGCTATGACCCAAGCGCGGACGCTGTTGCAGATGGCCGAGGCTTCGCGGACGGCCATAGCCAAACCCGAAAGCACGTGGAACTTTCAGGTCACTTCCGGTGCGGTGGTGCGCGTATGACTGAGGTGGTAATGCGGATGTCGGGCGATCTCAAGCGGCGTTTTGAGGAGATACAGGAACGCGGCGATGGGATGCAGAAGGTGTTAAGGGTCTTCCATCGCTATATGGGGGTGATGACCGATAACACCTTTGAGAAGAATCGCCTCGGCGGGACATGGCGCGGCGTGAAATGGAAGTATTTCGCCCCTCAGTATACGCGGAAAGACGGGACGGTTATACCCGCGTGGGGCGGCGTAGCCAAGGTCAGGGGCAAGGGGAAGGTCTTAGGGCGTCTACGGGCATCGGGGACATCGCGGGTTTCCAAGGGCGATTCTATTATGCAAGACACGTCGACGCTTCGCAACAATGCGACCCTCGGCGTGGTGGACATCACCCGCTCAAAGATAAAGATTGGCACCAATATCAACTATGCCGCCGCTCAACAGAAGATGCGCCCCTTCCTCTTTTTCACGAAAAAGGATCTGAGCTACCTAAATAAATTAGCCAGCGATTATCTAATGACGGGCAAGGTGCCGGGAAACGCGCCTTGAGCGACTATAGTATAATAGAAGGCAATATTGTGGATGTCCTGACCGCCGACAGCAAGCTCGGGTCGGGCGGCACGTTGGAACTGAACACGATACGCCAGAAGCATTTGGAGAACGCGGAAGAATACCAAGAAGTTGGCTTACCCGCCGCCTCGGTGGAAGCTCGGTTTGGGAGCGCGACACGTGAAGCCGTGGCGCTGGTGCAGACGCGCAACTTCACAGCGTCGATTGTGGTGGTTAATGAGGGCTATGAGATACGATCTACCAAGCAGAGCCTGAAGGCTATCACGGCGCGAATATCAAGGGTCTTGAGTCAGCAGTATGAGTTAGCCAAGCAGTTGGACGATCTGCCGTCAGAGATAGACGGCTCCACGGGATCGGTGGAGATAGACATCACGAATGTGATTATGGACAGCACGGAGATAGAGAACACCAACACCTTTCGCGGCGTGGCTGAGTTGATAGCCGATATACGGGTCTTGGTCACCGAGCCAACGGACACCGCAACGGTGGCCTCGCCCACCACAAGCTACGCCAATGATGACCTGTATAACATAGGCGCGGAGTTCGTCATCAAGGCCCTACAGGAGGACACAGCCTTGGGTTCAGGAGGTGCATACGAGGTTAATTTATGGGAGCAAGAGCATCGGGAGGATTTCGGCACGTACATGGATTACCAACTCCCGGCCATATCGACGGAGGTGTCTTTTTCTTCGCAGTCCGTGGAGCAGATCAGCGGGGTGACGCAAGTGGGGTTGCTTGGCTCGGTGGTGGTGGTTCGTGAAGCCTACGACCTCCCCACCTTGAAAAGTGACCTACTGGAACACACTGCACGGGTAGAGCGGTGCCTGACACAGCAGTATCTACCCACAAGGCAAATGGCGCGTATGCCTGAAGTGATCGGCGGGGCCGAAAAAGGCACCCTCACGTGCAACGTGGCAGACCTCGACCTCACGGTTGGGGAGCTTGCACACCGATTTCGGGGGTTCGCAGAAATCAGCTTTTCCATCGGCTTCGGCCTAACTTACTAACGGCAGACAAGGAGCAATATCGTGGCTACCAATCTGAACAGACTACGCAAGTTATACGTATCAGCGGCAACCAAGGAAACTACCTATGGCACCGCTATCGCTACGGATTCGCAGATAAAAGCGGATGCCGGGGTCATCACCAATCGCGAGGTTGGAGTGGTGAATAACAATGACACGATTGGCGGGACCGAGGAACCAACGGAGCAGTTTTTGACGAATAAGTCCGTGGCGTTGCCCATCGCTTCAGCACGGGTGAAGCCCCACACGCTGGCAACGATAGCGGCATACGGGATCAGCAAAGTAACCACGACAACGCCCGGAGGGGCCACCAACGCCCGCAAGCACCAGATCACCACATCGGGCGCGGATAATGACACGCTTTACTCTTTTACCGCCGAGGGCGTTTTAGGAGGGGCTTCCAGCGTTCAAAAAATATACCCCGGTGTATTCGTGGACGGGTTCAATTTCTCCGTAAATCGTGGAGCCAACCAGTTCGCCTCATTGACCAGCACGTGCTACGGGTGCGGGACGGTGACGGAGACTACCGATGCGGGTCGTGCTGAGATTTCCGAAGATCCGATAAGTGGGTCCGTTGCCGGGGCTTGCATTGCCACGGGCGTTTATGACGGGGCCACTGAAGACACCAATAATGATGTTACCGCTTTTGATTTTGCTTCGCCCACTAATATCACCACGCAACTGAACAGCTTTGAATACGCTTATCAGAACAACGTGGACCGGGATTTCCTGTACCAAGTGGGCGGTGACAAAATCTACAATATCGCAGAAAAGACGGCTCGGACGCAGACCATCACCATCACCAAGCTGTGGCAAGACGACACCTACCGGGACGGTCTGAACGATCAGACCACGTACGGCCTTCAGGTGCGATTTAAAGGCGCGGCGATTGATGCGGGGTATAACTACGGCGCGTGTTTCACCGTCCCCAAATGCGTCTTACAGTCCGCTGATGTCGCGGATGACGGGGGGCGCATCACCGAGACGCTGACGTTTCTGCCGCTGTGGGACGAGACAGATACCGGAACGCCCGATCCATTCGGCTCTGTCATCATTGACGTATTTAATGCCCAAACCGCATACGCAGGTTAATCATGGCAAAGGCAAAGGCCAAAGCTAAGGCCAAGAGTGGCAGTGGCAGTGGACGCTCTGGTCGCGACCTTGGGGGGAGCGGAGTAACTGCCGTTTCGCTCCCTCCAACCTTTATAAGTGGCTGCAAGATCCGCGATGGTCTGTATATGGTTGTATTCAAACGCGGTGAAGAGGATGAGCCGCAAGCCGCAAAGGTGAACGTGCGGAATGTTCAGGCCCGCATAGACGCGGGGCAAGGCAACGTGGAAGAATTGCAGTGGCTCCTTGACAGTTGCCAGTGCGGGGATCTGGAAGATGAATAACCCGGCGGTCAGCAAGAAACGGATCGCCAAGCCAATGAGGTTCTGATGGCAACGTGGAGCGGGTACCTTAAGCAGAAAAAAAAGAAGGATAAGAAAGAAAAGGTGAAGCCAAAAAAGGCCGCACCCAAAAAGAAGAAAAGAGTACAGCCCAAGGGCGGGACGAGGTTCTTATCTTCTTTCGCCTCACGGTAACCCTTTAATAAACTACGAGGTTATAAAATGCCGACTGGAATCAAGAGCTATGCCTACCTGTGGGCACCCACGCTCAATCTCAAGACCCCTACTATTTCATTTCGGAAACCCTCGGGACGTGGCAGTGCTAAGGTTTCCAAAAAGGCGCGAAAGGCGCTGAAAAAGTACTAAACCCTAAACAGAAAGGCAGTGTGACATGGCAGTCATTTTAGGGCGAAAAGTACGTGTTCCACTCTACATCCAAGAGTCCGATGATAAGATCGTGGCGGTTTTCCCCTCATATGATGATGAGGACTTCGCCAAGGCGATCACCTCCCTGCTCAAGAATCGGTTTAAACAAGTGGGGCGGCGTATGGAGAACCGCACCCAAGAGGCTCGGATAGCTTTTTTTGATAAATCCTGTTTGGCGGTGGAGGGGGTGGAATACGAGAATGAGGATGGAACCCTCTCGCCCCTCACGCCAGACGTGGACGGCTGGAAATCCAAGCTCCCGGCGAACTGGAAATCCAGCATCAGTTCGGAGTTTGAAGAAAAGGAGACACTCGGGGATGAAGACCGGGGAAACTCCGTGAGTCCGTCCGACGAGGAATAATCCTTGCCGATGCGGACGAGGAGACATTGGATGATGAGCGGATTGAGGAATTGTATGATCTCGATCCGCTCTATTTACTTGCGCGGGATTATTTGTCAAAATATGAGATCGGTCTTGCGCCTGACAAAAGTGAGTTGACTCCGTTACAGGTAGAAGCCATCGCTTTTGTCAACTCAGAGGTGCATCGCCAGTACAAGGAAAGGCGCGACGATAAAGACGGTGACGGCGATTATGAAACGGAAAAATCCTACTCAGATGCGGACCTCACCCGTATCGCACAAGGACAGCTATAGATGGTAGCCATTACGGACAAAGTGACTATTGAAGCGCGTTTTGAGGGGGATAATCTACGCCAAGGGGCCACCCAAGCTACGCGGGACATGAAGCGGTTCGAGAACTCGGTGGAGAAAGCGGAGAAGGAGAACAAGCAGCTTCGCCGTGAGTTGGACCGTGTGCAGCGGGAGTTGAAGCAGACTGCCGTGGCCGCTAAGACCACGGGCGCGGCGATGGGGGGCATGGGGAAGATGGCGGGAGGCGTAAAGACGGCCTTGATAGGGCTGGCCGCTTATATGTCGGTGGGGGCATTGAAGGAATATGGTGATGCGTGGACAAACCTTCGCAACCGCGTCAAACTTTTCACTGCGGATCAAAAAGAAACCAATGAAGTAGTCGAAGCTCTTTTCACTATTTCACAAAAAACACGACAGGAGGTAGGGACTACGGCTGAAGTGTACCAACGCTTCGCTATGGCGAATAAGGAATTAAAGTTGTCGCAACAAGAGCTTCAAGATGTCCTCCTGACGATCAACCAGACTGTGGCTCTGTCAGGCGTAAGCTCTCAGGCGGCAAGTGCGGCCCTTGTGCAGTTGGGTCAGGGTATGGCGGCGGGGGTATTGCGTGGCGAGGAACTGAACAGCGTTATAGAGCAGACACCCCGCTTGGCGATGGCTATCGCTGAAGGCATGGGGAAAACTACGGGCGAATTGAAAAAGTTGGGTGAGGCGGGGGCGATCACCGCGCAAGCGGTAATAAGTTCCTTGAACAAGGAACGGGCAAAGATCCAGCAAGAATTTGAACAGACCATGCCCACGATAGACCAATCACTCACCACCCTGAGCAACTCCTTCGGTCATTTCATTGACCAGTTGGAACAGCAGTATGGGATATTTGCAAAAATAGCTGACAAGATTGGTGCCTTGGCTACGGCAATGGGCGAAGGGAAGATGATGGAGGAGTTCTCTACTTTCGTCGTCGAAGCGGGTAAGGATTTTATGGCCGAGGAAGTTGATAACTGGTTTGGCGTAAAGGGCCTCATTCAATCGGTTGGAACGATAGCGCAACAAACTTTGTATGCAGGGTCAGACATTACTGCTTCAACCTATCGCCTTGGTGTTCATGGCGCAGAACGATCAGGATTGATAGGCAGAGAAACCGCCATTGCGGGGTTCCGACAGGCCGATGAAATGCAGTCTGGGCGTGGTGCTTCATATATGATGCAATATGCCCCGTTCACCTCAGAGGGCGGTAAGCGGAGGGGGGTGGAGACTATCGGCATTGGTCGATATAGTGGTGGCCCGAGTGACTTCATGCGGATGGGGGCAGAGGCTCCCACGGGGCCTATACCGGAGCCACCCGTTGCGGAGGAACCTAAAGGGCCAACCAAGCAGGTTCTCGCGTACAATGAGTCGTTGAGACTCCAGAAAGCGGTGCTGAACGCCACCGGAAAGCAAGCGATTCTGGCGGCTCAACAGGAGTTGGCGCTTCATAAAGCTCGCGATAAGCCAGCGCATGAGATTGAGGGCATGAAGCAACTCCAAAAAATCAAGCGGGATCAACTCACCACTGAATTGGAGGAAGAGAAACGTCTGGCGCGGATCAAGGATGAGGGGAGTCAGGCGCGTATGGAACAAGCAGAACAGGAAGCGGCGGCACTCAACGAGGTAGCTCTTGGCGCGGATCTTCTCAATAGAGAGTGGGCGTTACTGGCGATCACCGAGATGCAGCAGTTGGAAAATGCCCAACGTCTGGAGCGGGTGAAGTTGGAGTCGGTGACAACGGATGCGGCCAAGTTGGCTAAGTTGGAGGAGTTACACGCAATAGAACGGCAAATGCTTCAAACCAAGATAGATGACGCTGAAAAGTTGAAGGATGCTACAAGTGACGCCGATGACGCTACAAAGGAGTTGACACGGTCCGCAGAGGAGTTAGCGGAGGCTCTTGCAATAGCTGGTCAGATTTCACAGGCACTCGGTCAGGTTTTTGGAGGGGGTAAAGGCACGAAGATGGCACAAAATGCCATCTCGTTAGGGCAAGCTATCGCGACAAATGACCCTATAGGTGTATTCACCAGCACCTTTAGCTTGGTAACTAACGCGCTGGATGATGGCAATGAGTCACTAAATGAGTTTCGCGCAACCGTGGACCGTTTAAGTAGGCAAATGGATGAAGCCAATCAAGCCTCAAGGACGTTTGCAGAGCAATTTCTCGGCAAGGAAGAATACGGTAAGCAGATAGAACGGATTTTGTCACCGATACGACAGGCTCTGGACGCCTACATAGAAGTCGAAGAAGGGAGGGGTTTGGGTGGTGTGGGTAGTCTCCAAAATTTCTTTATGGCACTATCCACGGGATCTTTGGGCGGGGGGCAGGGCATCATGGGCGATATTACAACATTTATCAAAGAAATGGAGAGTCCAACCGCCGCAAGCGGCAAGATGAGTGTAGCCGAGTATACCTTACTATTGCGTGATTTCTTTGGCGATGATGCCACCTTGGTTGATGCGGCTTCGGAGATGTTTCGTTTCCAAGAGTCTATTGATAAGACGGGTGAGGCGGCGGCGAAGGCCGCAAATGAAATGGCGCGGGAGCGCGGTATCCGCATGAGCTTTGATGTGGAAGAGATGGCCCTTCGCAAAACGGCACAGGAAGGGATGGCTCTGGCGGGAGCCGACCCCTATGAGCAGAGTCGCGTGTTCCGCGCTCTAAGTGCTTCCATTGACAGCTTGCGGTCAAGGGAGTCAGCAGAGGTTCGCGCCCTTAGAACGAGCGGAGGGGGGGCTACGGTGACCGTTGGGGCAAGTGGCGGGAGTGGCGGGAGTGGCGGGAGTGGCGCAACTACGACAACCCCCGCCGCCGCTGCCGGGGCGTTGGTGCCTGAAATTCGTATTCAGGAGATCCACCTTGATAAATGGGCCGATGCGGTGGATGTGTCCAAGGCGGTGCCTATTGAACGCAACTGGAACGACATCGTCCCCTTGCTGAACAAGGCCCACAAGCGCATCAACCCCGAGCGTTGGGCAAAGGTAATCAACCTCCCGGCTTTTGATAATAACAAGATCAATCGCAACTGGGATGATGTCATCCCCCTCCTGAACAAGGCCCACAAGCGGATCAATCCTGAGCGTTGGGCAAAGGTAATAAACCTCCCGGCCTTTAATGATGAGACAATAAATAGAAATTGGGATGATGTCATCCCTCTGCTCGGTATGGCTCACAAGCGCATCAATCCTGAGCGTTGGGCAAATGTTATCAATCTACCGGCCTTTAATGATGAGACAATAAATAGAAATTGGGATGATGTCATCCCTCTGCTCGGCAAGGCTCATAAGCGGATCGATCCTGAGCGTTGGGCAAATGTCATCAATCTTCGGGGTGGTTTGAGTTCGGACGGGGCCAAAATACAGCGTCACTGGTCGCAGATTCTTGAGCTATCTCCTTCTCCGGTCAGTGACTTCACGGTGGGCGGTGAGGCTGTTTCGCGGTGGTCACAGATTGTGCGCTTGGAGCGGGTAGTGCAGGGAGCCTCGGCGGGGAAAGTCACGATGGGCCTTGGTAAGCACAAGCGCGATTGGTCAGAGGCGGTGGAGTTTGAAGCCTCGCCTGTCAGCGACTACGGCATCAGCCGCTGGTCACAGATTGTGCGCTTGGAGCGGGTAGTGCAGGGAGCCTCGGCGGGTTCGGTTACGATGGGGCTTGGGAAACACTCTCGGCCTTGGTCCGATGCCGTTCATTTTTATCCAGAAGGGACGAGCCGTGTCCAGTTTCAGCAGTACTTAAACATGGATAAACTGAATGGTGGTGATCCAGCGGGGTGGTCGAGCATTGTCCAATTGCCCGATGGGCTGGGCAAGCATGGGCGGTCTTGGTCTGATGTGATTAGTTTTCGTCCCGCCACTGCCGCCGATCTTGGCGTGACCTCATGGTCATCCATCCTGAATTTTGACCCGATGCAGACGTATGCCTTTGAAAAAATTGATCTGGATATGTCGCAAATATTCAGAATTGGCAATCGCATCCAGTTGAATATTGCGGACATCGTCGATATGAGCGGCTTGGAATCATACGTAGTCTCAACCGTCAATCGGGCCTTCACTGACCGCGCCACTAACTTCTCGCGGAATAATGGAGCCAACACTTCATCGGGGACTAATACTCAGAAGTCAAGGATGTCGTGGCAGGGGCAAGGCTAACCAATGGGAACCTCACGGCATTGAGGCGGGACATTAAAAAATGGCTAAAGAGATAACGCTTGCACTGACTTCACACCTTGCCACCAATATCACCATCAACGGCCCTCAATACCCTGAGATGCGCGGCGAGAGCTACCCGATGGTTTATGGCCGCACAATGGGCGGCGGCATTAAGATAGCCGACCTTGGCCCCGGTACGGCCACCGTGTTCCAGAACCCAACCCTGACCTTTGATCGCCTGTCTAATGCGGACTATGTGTTACTGCGGGACTTCATTAAAACCAACGCCGAATACAGTAAAAATAGTTTCCGATACACCGATCCCTTCGGCACCAACCACACCAATATGCACTATACGGGGGGCCTTGAGGCTTTCCGGTCTTCAGTGGGCAATAACTGGTCGGGGACTATAGCTCTCGCCAAAGACATGAGCGCGTAATGCCCAAGGATCTCAGCGCCACCAATGCGGCCACGTATAAAGACGCTTCATCCTATCAGCTACTTTACTTGATAGAAGTAGACGCGGATGTTCCCGGCGCGGCCACGACCACGCTCCGCTACGGGACGCGGGAATATACCATCCCGTCTACCTCCACGACCTACGATGATAAATTGCGGGACGGCGGTCTTAGTCTCGGATGGCATCAAGCCCGTATCGGCGGGGGCTTGGCCGAGGTGTCGGGCTTCAGCTATGTCCTCGCCAATGAAGCGCAGGAGTCCGTCACGCTTTCTGATACGTATTTTTTGGAGAATGACGCGGTTCGGGTGTATCTGATTTTCATAAGCGGTTCGGAGGCGGCGGCTGACAAGATCGAAATTGCGCGGGGTGTCATAGAGAAC
Source organism: Candidatus Pacearchaeota archaeon (assembly GCA_002690445.1). The sequence continues at coordinate 3,328 of NZER01000233.1, read as the reverse complement.
TACCCCTTTTCGATGCGGGACTTCACCTTCGATGTCATTGACGGCAGTGATAAAGATTTCAAGGAGTTTCCTACTCGCGATGTCAATCTGATTGAATATCCGTATGCGCCCATCGACTCGCTGGGCAAGATCCTCCCGGTGGCCTTTGGCAACCTGAACACCGCCCCATTCGCGGGGGCGGGGCTTCCACCCTTTCTTGCGCCTACCCAAAACATCGACATCTTCCTCCGCAAGTACACCAGCGGCACCATCAACGATAGCTACTCAACCGCTTATCAGTATTATTCCAATGCGCGGCGGTTCGCCACGCTCCTTGACACTACGCAGACCGGAACGTATTTCACGGTCAATGACGCCACGCGCAAGATGGTGCTTTCGCCTGTCATGCCCAAAACGACGAATGACGTGAGCGATTGGTACCTGACAGCGGATGGAAAATACAGCGGCGGCGATGCAACCTCTGCGACGATAGCCCTCAACTCTGACCTTGATGTTTATATCGGGGGGTGTCCCAAGGTAGGCACCGTCACCGCTGTGGTGGCTAAGATCCTGTCTGGCAGTGGTTCCTTTAATTATGATGTATTGCTGGGGGCGGTATCCTTGGCCTCGGCTACGGGCGTCTCAGGCGATCAGACGGTGACCCTCGCGGCCAGCAATTGGGACACCGATTGGGATTTTGAGCGGGTTTCGGTAGAAATAGACGGGACGGGCGCGGCTACCATCACCGAAATATACCTTGAAGTCAGCTATGACGACCAGCAGACCGCCGAAGCGCAGTCGTTGCCCCTCTTCCAAGCGACGGTGGGGTTTGAGGATTTGACCACCAACTACAACGGAGACAGTGCCGTGATCTCCAGTAGCGGCACGGCGCTTCGCAATCCCGTTGACATCCTGCAAGCGGTGTTCAGAGCCAAGAACTTGCTCAATTTGCCGATTGCCGACATCAATGTCTCATCCTTCACTACCGCACGGGCCAACCGCACCATCGCAGGGGGCAATGTCGCGGATTGGTATTTTGATTTCGTGTTGGGTCAGCCCGTTAATATTGAGTTTCTCAACGAGTTTGCGTTTCAGGCGGGGTTGCACTTATTCAAAGACTTTCAGGGTACATGGAAGGTCGTGAGCCAAGACAAGGACCGCACCCCCACGCAATCGTTCTGGAGCGAACACAATATTGCCCTACGCAACCCCGATGCCATCCCCGAAGAGTGGGAATATGATGTCGATTTTGCGCGGACGCCTATTCGGGATTTGATTAATGAAGTGGCCTTGCGCTATAAGTTAGACCGAGCCACGGGCGAATACACCAAGTTGGCGGTAGCCAGTGGGCGCTACCGCACCACAGGCACCGGAACATTGACGGCGGCGGGGTTATTTACGGACACTGCGGCCAATTTTTCAACCAACGGCGCGGTGGTAAATGATACCTTATATATTGAAGGAGACAAGGCATATACCGTCAGTGCCATAGCACCAAGCGGTGTCACGACCTTGACCGTCACCTCCTCCACAGGGATCAATGTCCATGCTGTTGCCACCACCTACTATATCGGCCCGAATTTAACGGGCGAGATGATCCGTTCACAACTCCGCTATAAAACAGTCAACCCCCTCGGTCAGGAGCTTAAAGATTATACCGATATTGGCGGCTATACCAGCGATCTTATAGCCGATGACGCCACGGCCACGGCCTTCGTAGATCACCTTGTGACGCTCCGCTCTCAGCGGCGGCTACAGGTAGAGTTCGGCACGTGGCTCAATGCGGTGGATGTAGAGCTTGGCGATACGATCTGGTTCGACCATCCGTGGTTGCCCGTGACCCGCCGACCCGTGCAATATGCGACTCTTGGCGCGGCATTGAATGACAGCGCCACCTCCGTCACCGTTCAAGACCGCGAGGCCACGCTGTTTAGGCAGATTTCTTCGGGCGAAAAGGATTTTATCCGTGTCAACTATGAAGTGATGCGGGTGGAGACTATAGTCCTCTCGGGATCAGCGAACACCATTACCGTCACCAGAGCGCAGTGCGGGACGCAAGCCGCCGCGCATGACGATGACACGCCCGTATTCCACCTGAATAGAGTCCGTTGGGAGGTGGTAGGGACTCAATATGACACCGACAATGTTCAGATCCGCATACAAGCGCAGGAGACGCCGCCAGCCTATGCGCCCGAAGGACGATCCGTGAGTTCTACGGATTATAGCGGGGTGACGTTCGCCACGGCCACGGAGACGCAACGAGTACAAGCGGGATGGGCCACGCCGTTCAACGGGTTGATGATTGAAGACGATGAGTTCAGTAATTTCAGCAACGTGGGACCGAACCGAGGGGTATACTAAAAATGGCTAATACTTATACATACAGCGGACCCCCGACACGATGGTCGGAGGGCGATCCAACGGCGGTTGACTATCTCAACGTCAGTCGAGTCAATTCGGATCATTTATATGAAGCGTTAAATACGCTGGTCAATACTGCGACGATCACGAGTGGCGCAGCCTCTACGCTGAAAAATGACACCGTGACCAATACGCAGAGTCCCGGCAATGATACTACGCGACTTGCCACCACCGCTTTCGTAGCGGCGGCAGTAACCGCAGGGTCAACTTCTCCCGGCGGCAGCAATACGCAGGTTCAGTATAACAACAGCGGGGCATTTGGCGGGTCGGCGAACCTGACCTTCGACGGCTCGACGCTTGCGGTGACAGGCTCGATGACCCTTTCGAGTACATCCACGATCAGCGGCGATATGACGTTTGTAGATGATGTAAAAGTCACCCTTGGCACGGGTGGCGATGCAGACCTCTACTACGATGGTACTAATGTCATTCTTTTGCCGGGCGTAGTAGGCAATGGCAGTGTCGGTATTGGCAGTACTAACTTTGGCCCGTCTGATGGCTCAACTGTTACAACGCTACGAGTCGCAAGTTTTGGGGCGCAGGGTGATGCAGGCAGTTTGGAATTAGTTGGCCAACAGGCCTCGGGCAGTTCCTCGCAGACAGTCGGCAATATCGATTTTCTCGGTTACGCGACGGATGGTGGAACGCTTACAAGTCGCGCCGCAATCAGATCGGTAACGGAGAGCGAATACCGAAACTCGACGCTTGAATTCTGGACGAATAGAGCAGATGAAGCGTATACGAAGCGAATGGTGATCGATTCCAATGGCAATATCCATGTCAACGATGCCGCGCATCGGATTAATGCTGCTGGTACGTATTTCATGAACGACACCGCCAACGGCAACATGACGCAGGGTCTGACGATCAACCAAGGAGCGAACGACGACGAGATCCTCGCCCTGAAGTCCTCCGATGTGGCGCATGG
>NZER01000232.1 GCA_002690445.1 Candidatus Pacearchaeota archaeon | reverse complement strand
TGGTGTGATAAACTATGTGTTAAACCATACACTACAGAGCATGATGAAGATGTCTGTAAGAGTTGTAAGGATGATTCTTCATGGTGTGAATGTTGTGAAGAGATAGTACATCCTGATATGTCAGTAGATATGCCTGAAGGATGGTACTGCCAAGATTGCTATGATGATATATTTAGATAAACAGAAAGGAGAAATAAATAATGGATAAACCAGAGATGACACACTGTAGAGGCTGTGAGGCTGAGGTGGAAATGATGAGACCAGTAGATTTACACTGATGGGCAAGAAGAGATGCTTATGGTATGTTTACAGGCATATATTGTGATGATTGTTATAATAGTGGAGAGAGTGATAGGTATCCATACAGAAAGGATAATTATCATGACCCAATGTATGCAGGTGAGAGAATGAATCCAGAAGATAGTCTGCCTTGGGAGTATTAATATGAAACATGAATATGAACAGTGTAGCCTTGAAACTCTTGAAGGCATAGAAAGAGCTGAAGAACTAAAAGAAAAAGGATGGACAGCAATAGACAGCACTCCATTCTCCATTACAATGGTTAAATGGACATCTGATAAAATTAACCTAAGATTCTAAATAATAAAGAAAGGAGAAACAAATGGCACAGTTTAAAGCCGAAATACAAGGTGGTAGAGGTTCTGTCAGTAGGCTAGGACATAAAACAACAGGGATTTCTAGCCACACATGTGGTTGGGAATCTGGCATTAAGGTAGAAGGACACTTTGATGAAGAACTGGGAGATATATTCCTAGTGTGGCAGACAAGTGGATCAGGATTTAAAGGTAGGAGTACATTACTTGGTAAATTAGTGGGTAATTCATTTCATGCACAGGAGAATACATAGCATGGATGTAATAGCCTATATAATATTTGCACTAATAGTAATTAATATAATAACAGAAATAAAAAGGGGTTAATATGATACAGTTTGAATACAGTGGTGTAATGAAAAGATATGATGTAAAAGTTCCATCCACTATTGCATCAATATCTGAGGATGAAGATGCAAGAATAACACTACATAGGCAGGTTTCACTAAGGCTCTTGAAACAGATAATACTAAATTGGGATGAATATGAGCATCAGATGTCAAGAGAGTCAGATAATCTAAAAAAGGAAGGAGACAAGTAATGACATTAAGAAAATATATAGAAGATGTCTTTAAAAAAGCAAACGTAACACCCCCATTTCAAAAGGATTGGGTTACTGACTTTTTTGCACAGGGATATAGCAAGGAAGATTTTGAATCTTTGCTTGATGATGTCCTTATTGAAAAGGGAAAAACTGATGCTGGCGGAACTATTAAACAAGTAAATTGGGAAGCAGGTGGAGTTACAAAACATATGCTGAAAGATATACATAAAAATAGAGCTGTTGTAAAAATACTACACGACAAGGAGGTGTAACTATGGGATTTGATTTACATGGACTAAGTCCACAAGCAGATACTCCACAGCCAATGTGGACAAAGGGAGACCCTATGGTTAAAGTAAAGGGTTCTAAGCATCAATATGAGGTAGACCCACAGGTAAAAGAAGAGTATGATGACTATATTAGGACAAAATGGGAATGGCAGGATGCAAATGAAGGTGCATATTTCAGAAACAATGTATGGGGCTGGAGACCATTGTGGAACTTTGTATGTGGATGTTGCAGTGATATATTGACAGAAAAAGATATGGATAAGGGTTACTTTAATGATGGTCACAAAATAAGTAAAACTAAGGCAAAACGAATAGCCTCCAGACTAAGAAAGTTCTTTGATGATGGCAGTGTAGATGCTTATGACTCATGGTACACAAGGAAAACATCTGAGCTTCCAGAAGATGATCGGAATAAGGACTATCCATTTAGTATTGAAAATGTACGTAGGTTTGAAAGGTTCTGTGAGAAGTCTGGTGGATTTGAAATATGGTAGACAAGAATGAAAACATAGAAAGGTTAATAATTATTAGTGGTCATATTGGCCGTGCTATGGTATTTATTGGCATGGTTTGTGGGTGTATCCTTCTGTGGACATTAATAATTAGAATGATAATGAAAATATAGTAGAGTTATATAATAAGGGGGTGGGTTTTGTATACTGCTCGTATGCTTGTGGGTTTTTCTGTTATTGTTATTCCCACACCTTTCTGCCCACCCCTATTAATTTTAAATAAAGGAGACAGATAATGTCAAAAAGAGATGTAAATGACAAAAGTACATACTCATTCATGAGATTGGGTACGCAGAACTATAGTCATGGCAAAATAACACTTGATAATAAGTGTTTCACAGAGGGCAAAGAAATAGAGTGCCCAGAATGTAAACATAAGTTTATATGGGATAAATTTTTCTGTTTAAGTCCAAGGTATCCTAAGCGGTGGTATGACAACCCAAAGAAAAATACAAATAACTTGCCATATGGATTTCAAGTTACTATGGAAATTAATACTCCCTCTAAAGGTGATCCACTTCCAAGAATAAGCTTTATTATACATGGCTGTAAACTTACAATAGAAGATAGGGTAAATGAATCAAGACCTTTAGACGGAGTATCATTTAGAAGTTATAATAAACAGTTGACAATGGAAATTCTTGACATGGAAGAAGAACCAGAAGAAAAAGAAAGGGTATTAAAATATGAAAACAACACATATAGATAGAGATACTGCTAAGCAGTATATATATAAAACTAATGGAAAGATTTTCTCAGCTGTCTTCACCAAGAAGAACGGAGAAAAAAGAAGGATGGTCTGTAGACAAGGTGTAGCAAAATATGTCAAAGGAGTAGGCTTGAAGTTCAAACCAGAAGAACGTGACCTTATTGGCGTATTCGATATGCACAAAAAGGCATACAGATTCATAAATGTAAAGACTCTTGAGCAGTTAAAAACCAAGGGTATAACATATAAAGTACAATAATAAAGAGGTAAAATAACCATGAAAAAAAATAAGCCAATATTCTCTGCTAAGCTTGTAGAGAAAATAAATAATCGTGAATTAGTTAGGGTTAGGATAAGTAAGCTGAAAACAGACCCAAACAATCCTCCCGAAAGAGTGGCAACTAATAGAGACTTTCTGACTTTGAGAAAGGGAGTTTCTGAACTTGGGGTTTTGGATACAATCCATTTTTGTGGAGACACAATGCTTAAAATAAATGGACACAGAAGGGTGGAAGCTGCACGTCAGAATGGAATAACCCATGTAATTGGATATAGGTATGATGATCTTACAGAAGAAGAACGGAGCATTCTTTTTAGACATCTCAATGAAACTTCTCTTTCATTGACTGGTTCACAGAAACTCCATATATTTCTTAATGGTGGTTTAGTTGACACCGACTTTGAGAAAGCCTGTCATGACTTGATTAGGATTGGAGATTCTATTAAATCTGGGACTGGAATGAAATACCTTGAAACAATACGCAATAGAAGGAAAAGTCCTAGGACTTTTATGATTGGTGTGCAGGAATACTGCAAGGTAGTTGATAATAACTCAATGAAAACAAAGTCTAAGGTATTGGACTGGATGATTAATGTTGGTACTGCCCATAGAATAAAAGCACTAGTTGGTTTGAAATGTCCTGCTCGTCTGTTAAAGAAAGCGGTTGATGGAAAAAAACCAGTTATGGGTACTTGGGAAATAACAGCGGTATAAATAAAAAGTCTATAGTACATACCCTCTCTGTTATATAGCAGAGGGGGTGGTGTATCTAATGATGAGACAATGATGAGATTATATGAGACTCTCTTCGTATAGAAAATTAATTATAAATTCTATAAAAAATGTTTGGGACATATCATATAATTTAATGTAATTTTAACCATAATTATTAACGAGAATAGAGGACATATATGAATAAGTTTGATAAGACTAGAAATGATGTTGCTGAGAGGGAGTTTGCAACCTATCAGTTTAAAATTCCATATGCACTGTGGACAAGGTTCAAGATAAAATCTCTTACTGAGAAACGCCCAACGTACAGAGAAACTCTAATTGATTTAATAGAGAGGTATGTTGGGACATAATGTTTGAACAGATATACCACGAATACTTACTCTACAAAAACGAACAGAACCGCAAGGAACGCTACGATGGGAAGGAAGGCTGGTATCACGCAAGTGGTGCTGGCTTTTGTTCTCGCAAGTTGTATTATGAATCCGTAGAAAAGGCAGTCCCAACAAATCCACCAGATGAGAAAAACTCAAGAGTTATGAGAGTTGGATCAATTATTCATGAAGATATTCAGAACGCATTAATATATTATAATAATATATATAATAATAAAGAATCTTATAGTAACAGTTTTTCTGTACAAAGGGTCAAAAAATTTGACACGGAAGGGGAGATTGCTTTACCAGAGTTCAATGTTAGGGGCTTTTATGATATTGTCTCACAAGACTGCTCGGTGGATGGTACAGATGAAATTAACAAGCTATATGATATAAAGACATCATCTGGTTGGTCATTCAGACAAAAGTTTAATAAAAAGAATGCAATACCAAGTGAGAATAGAAATCACTATCTTCAAGTTGCTACATATGGACTTGCCTTAAAAAAGAAACTGGGTAGCCTTGCAAGTATGTCCATATTGTATTACAACAAAGATAACTCTGAGGTTAAGGAGCAAGTGATACCAGAGGTTTATCTTGATAAGGCTAGAAGATATTGGCATTCAATTAATGAGGAACATGCCAAAGGTTTACCAATATTCCAACTTGGTTCATCACCAGCATACTATTGGTGTTGTGGGTATTGTCAATTCAAAGATCACTGTAATCCACCAAGTTTTAAATAAAGGAGAGAAACATGAAACTAAATCAGAATAGAAAACTAATAAAATCCTTACTAGAAGAAAAAGAAATTTATAGAAACGACCATGAAAGATTGATAGTTGCTGTCTGGTCTTCTGTTTTAACTAGAGATGGATTTAATCCTCATAATATGTATGCCAATGATTTTTTTAAAATGCTGTCCACAAAAAAAATACCAAAGCCAGCATCTATTATGAGAGCAAGGCGTGCAATACAGCAAGAGATACCAAGTCTTAGAGGGATATCCCATAAAATACGTCAAGACAAACAAGAAGAAGTTAAAAAAGAAGTAAAAGAACTTAGGAATAGTTTATAAAGGAGAAAAACATGACAGCTAAAAAAACAAACTACTTTACAGAACTTGATCGTGTTGATGTTACAAGGAACATCGAGAAGAAAGGTAAGTTCAGCTATCTTAGTTGGGCATACGCTGTAAGAGAGTTAAAGAAAAGACATCCAGAGGCTACTTGGGATGTACATGAGTGGGATGGTATTCCATTTATTAAAACTGAGTGTGGATTCTTTGTGAAGGTAACAGTACACATAATGGATATTAGCATGACACAAGTACACCCAGTATTAGATCATCAAAATAAGCCATTAACAGCACCAAATGCATTTCACATTAATACAAGTATACAGAGATGTTTAGCTAAGGCTATTGCATTACATGGTCTTGGTATTCACTTGTATGCTGGTGAGGATTTACCACCAAGTCCACCGCTGGATGATACACAACAAAAAAAATTACTTGATCTTCTGAATGATCGCAACACAGAAGTAAAACTACAAAAGCAAGTCACAGATCAGATAAGTAATGGAGTAATAAACCAAGGTAACTTTGAAAAAGTTATGGAACACTACACAAATACATAAGGAGAGATAATGTCTACTATGACAGAAACACTACGTAAAGACGAAGCTCTGTTTATCCCAAGTGATACTGATACAGAGGAATATATTCCAAAAGTAGCAGGAGAATACTTAGGACATATTACAGAAGCATCAACACTAACAAGGGAGTTCAAGAACAGAGATGGTGAGTTAAACAAAGCACTTATATTTAATTTTAAAGTGCTTGTTGCCCATGAGAACACAAGAAACACATATCAATACATTCATAGTGGTGAAACACATACAACAAATGGTGCACCATACGTTGGAGCAATATTCCAAGCTGATGGTGTATTTAGATTTTTAGAACCTACTGGAGGAGATCATTTCGTGTCAAACTCAGAAGGTAATAAAAGGTACATGCGGTTTTGTGAAACAGTTGGTGTGACTATAGATACTGAAGAACGTACAGTTAATGGGAGAACTATAAAGGTTAAAGTTTTACCAGAACTTAAAACAAGTGACATTGAAGGAACACCAGTTATCGCATCTGTGGATCGTGGTAATGACTGGGTTAATTCTGATGGCGAAACTAGACCTTCATGGAAAGTTAAGTATGTTAAAACATGGTCAGATGGAAAACGACTAGCTCTTACTACGACAAATGACCTTCCGTTCTAACTTAAAGAAAAAGCTTGCACGTATTGGTGTAAAGGCTTTAAAAATGAAGCCTAATAATGTAGCAAAAACACTTGGTATAAGTAGGGCTACAATATATAGGTACTTAAAAGATTCGTAGGGTATTGGGGCAAAGATGTTTGATTGCAGTCAAAAAGAAACAATACCTAAAGACGAATATATTAACTGGCTGGAAGTTGCAGTATAAAAACTCTTATTAAATGAGGGCTTTTACAAAGGGCACTATTAAGGATGTTCTGATTAAGTTTTCCTACTGGGCGTAGTAAACAATAATAAGTATAAGCCCTCAAAGATTTATGAAAAAATGACGAATGAAACTAAACTAACAATACTGATCTTGTTATGGGTAATTGACAAGGCAGTAATGATATTGTTGTTTTGGGCTATAAAATGAGCAGGTACGCTTCTTACTTGGTCTTGATGGACAGAGCATGTGTTATCCGCACAAACCTCATAGCTACCTGCTCAAAACTTTAATGAAAGATATGACTTGGATGGATAATTATGAATTTATGCAGATATTAAAACATCTCGTAAGTGAAAATAAAGACTTGCAAAAAAGACTTGACATCATGGAAGAAATATTGCATTCTTATCTACCAGTAGTAGGAGAAGAAGATGAATAATAAAATTATTGATCTTGTAAGAAAACGTCTGATTAAGGGTGAAGAAAAGTATGGTAACGAAAATGTTACTAGTGATGGAAGAGATTTTATACAAGAGGCATTAGAAGAATCATTAGACCTAGCTGTATATGTAGCAGCTAAATTAATCGAAATAAAACAAAAGGAGAATAATATTATGGGAGCACGTATTGACATGGAGAACAGACAAGATAGCTTTGAACACAGATTAAAGCTTATTGAAGATGCTGTAGAAGAACTTTCACGTGAACTTGTGAATGCACCAAAAATACATC
>NZER01000231.1 GCA_002690445.1 Candidatus Pacearchaeota archaeon | reverse complement strand
GGTCATAAAGATCTTTATTAACCTTATTATGATGTGTTATTATATCTTGATCGATTTTTTCCTTCTTTAACCTATCCGCTTCTTTTTTAGTTTGTCTTTTTAACTCTAAACCTATGCCAAGCTGTGTTATTCCAGCAAGACCTTCTTGTACTTTCTCAAGAGATTTATCTATTGGTGCTTTTTCCGGTGCTGCGTATGTTCCCATATTTTAATAATTTATTAATATTATAGTTAAAAATTGATACCTGTATTAGCACCCATCATTTGTTGATTTTGATATAGCATATCTTTCTGTTGTTGAGTCATACCTCCAAATACGTCACCCTGGCCTGATCCATCACCACCACCTCCGCCTCCTCCACCTGCTATTGAACCACCTAAACTTACTAAACTACCCATCATACCTGTTATCGAAGCCATTTTATCTGATCTATATTGTTGTTCTTGTGCTCTTTTTTGTTCCATGTCAGCTTGAGCCCTATCTAATTCAATTATATCCCTTTGTTCTTCACGTTGCCATTTTATGTCCTCACCCATAGCTTTCAGTTGATTTACCTCCATTTGTCCTTTTGCTCTTAATTGCTCATTAGCTACCTCTTGTTTTTCTATACTAGCTGATATACCTCTTTTGCTTCTAAGCGCTGCTTGAGCTAACGCTGTGGCACCTCCTGCTCCAGCACCTGTTGCACGGATAGTATCTAAAGTATTAGCAAGTGCAATATCTGCTTCTTCAGCTTGAAATTCAGCAGCTTGAGTAGCTACACTCATATTAGCATACTCGTTAGTTAAACTCTCGTAAGGATTAACTACAGGTTGCCTTGAGTTTTCTAACCTTTCAATTTCGCGTTCTGCTTCTTCCTTAGCATCCTTTGCGTTTTTTTCTTTGCCCTTAGCAACTATTGCAGTTATACCTTGTCCTAGTGCTCCTACTGCTGCTACTGCTATTCCTATCCATGGTACCATTTTTATCTATTTTAATTTGTTTAATATGATGAACTGACATAATTCGCTGACACAGCAAATAACTCTTTCTTACCACCTAACTCTGTACTAGCATCAGTTGACATAGTAACTGTAGCGAAATAACCTTTTATACCAGTTGTAGGATATCCTCCAAAACCGTCAGGACCAATTATAACTTCATCTGCCCTTGTAACTGAATTATTAACTAGACTAGCTGAGTATTTGTTCTCTTTTCTTTTAAAACCTAATCTATATGTAATACCATCACTTGAATCTACGTAACTACCTTCTTCATAACTATATATACCTTTCCTATTTGTACCATCAGATAATGCATAACCAACAGAATCGAAATTATCTACCCAACCTGTACTACTACTACCAGGTTCTTGAATATCAGATACAAAAGAATCAACTTCCCAACCATTACTTCCTTCATAGTTTATACTTTGGAAATTTTTAGAGAGTGAAACTTTTGGATTGATTACAAATGAAATACTAGAATCACTTTGTGTACCATAAAAAGTACCTCTTTCATTAATTGCATCTTCATTATAGTGTTTATACAAAGTATTACCAACTACCGAGTAAAATTTGTTTTTTAAACTATCTATTATAGTAGGTTTATATGTATAAAAACTAACCCACCCGTTTATTCCCTCGTCAAAACCTAGTGTACTATATTCTGTTTCTATACCACAAGCATTATAGGAAAATTCTGCTGGTTGCATGGATACTGTATAGTTTCTAGCATGTATATCCCATCCACCAACAATTTTACTCTTAATATATTTCCTTAACCTAACCTCTGTTATATCCCCAAAGTCATCAATACTAGATAAAGTATTACTTAATTTCACAATACACATATATTCCCCCCGATCTTCGTCCGTCCCCACTTCATCTACATCTACAATAAATAAACCAGTGTCTATACTATTTAAGATTAATACCATACCAGGATCTATACTATCACAATTACAATTTTCTTGAGGAGTGATATATATTATATTTGAAGTATTAGTTGGATTTTCATACAAACTAAATGATAAATCCACATTCTTCCATTTATCAGATATATTGGATAGATAATCTCTAAAATAATCAGTCATACCATATCTTGAAATTTCTTCAATACCATCTCTAGACAGTCTTAAAATAACACCTCTATCCTTATCTGCAAAATATTTTCTATACCCATATATAGCAAATGATTCGGGATTCCTACTAATACCATATTCACCTAAATAAGGTATAATTTGTCCTATAACAACATTGGATTGTGTTCTCATAGGTGATCCTTCAGCTGTGTATATGGCATCTTTATCTATTAAGGCCCTACTAACTTTATTTTCCTGAAATATAGTTAAATTTGTATCTTCTGCATATAGTTTCTGTATTGAACCACCCACAGGATCGATGCTTTTTGTTATATCTTCCCCAATTGAAAATACATTGGTATTATTAACACCTGTTCTAGAATTATAAATACCAGAATATATTAACGAATTAGATCTGTGTTGTTGAGCATTGGTATCTTCTACTATATAAGCCTTAACCCCTAAATCTACTGTAGTATTATTATATCCACCCCTAATCCTAGATTCCTCTACAAACCACTCAGGGTTAGTACAAATACCTGTACATTCAAACACATCGCAAGTATCACTATTATTACTACTTAAACCCCATGGAAATTTTGGATAACCATCTGGATTCCATGGTAAACCTGGCCATGTTGCTAACTCTACGCCCGCCGAATACCCGCCACCTTCACTATCGTCTCCAGCACCAGTAACGTTAGATACAAGTGGACTAGTACAAGTAGTAGCATCACTATCACCCACAACCTTCTTTAACCAAAAAGAGTTAAAATATTTTACCCCTATTAAATATGCCATATGTAGTTATTAATTAAATATCAAACATTTTGTGAGTTTTTACAATATTGCTATCCGTTGGCAAATCAGGTCTGAAGTAATATCTACCCGACGTCACACCATCATTAGAGTTATATACTGCTCCACCTTGTCGACTTACGTCTCTATAATCACCTAAGTTGTGTCCAGGCGGTACAATTTCAATCCACACGTTCTTTTTGTACACAATATTATGACCTTGAGAAGTATTTAAGCCACTACCATTTTTATCTGCAGCTACAATCTCAACTCTGTACATTCCAGGAGCATAATTAGCTGGTACTTTTAACCTACCTCTGCCATCTGCTCCGGTTTCCATAGTAAACTGATAATCAATCCAATCAACATTTGGATAATCAGCTGGATCTCTCCACTCACCATCACTGGTACTGTAGGGCATCTGCCATGGATTAAGTTGCTTAAATCCTATAGGAACACTTGCACCAGATAGAGCAGCTGCACCTCCTGGCTCAGGATCAAAATTTCCATGTCCACCGGAGTATGTTAAGTTTGTATAACCATTATATGGTAGAGGATAATGTTTACTTTCAAAATCAGTTTTCCACTCGCGAAAATCCCAAGGCATTCCAGGGTATAATCCTGCAACTCCCGAAGGGCCAGCAGCAGACGTCCAATTACAACCACCATGATCTAGATGAATAAAAGCACCAACACTAGATGAAACACTTGCTGATGTTTTTAAGTTTATAGGTCCACAAGGAATTCCTGGCCAAAAGAATTTAGGTGTTTTTATATTAGAATTTCCGCTACCCGCAAATCCATTACCATCCTGTGTAAATGCATACATACCAAGTTTATCCCCAAATAATACTCTCCACCATCCGTCATTGTGAATTCTTTCATATTTATGACCTGATGCGTCATAATCGTACCAACTCCACCCATCCCCAGATGATTTTTCCACCCCCCTATAAGAACCCCAGTTGCAATAACAAAACGCACCGTATTGTATAACATCACCTATACTCCATTTTATCTCTTTCGACAACCATGGATTTGATACATCCTTATAAGAACCACTAAAAGCTTCAAAGTAAAGATCAATACCACTGTCATATCCAGTAGAAGACCAAAGTTGAAGCCCTCCCCAATGAGCTATTGTACCATAACTATTACCACGGGTTGTTGGGTAAAATGTTTTCATTTCAATGTAACCACTACTATTAGGTGTTAGGTGCCTATGCCATAATACAGCGGTGTTGAAATTATGATAAGGATCATTATTACTATAGAAATGTTGGCCATCCTCATATTGTTGACCCTGTCTAATTTCATAAGTGACACCTCCTGGGATAGGAACAGATTGGCCATATGTGATACCACCGTCACCAGATATGTGAAGAGGTTGATTATTTTTCCAAAACCCATCTCCATCACCTATAGTAATACCTTGCGCACCAAAAGTATTTCTTTCTGTTGAAGTCCAATCACTAAGATTTGCTAACCGACCAATCATTTCTGGTTCAACATTTTTTACCTCACCAGCATGTGAGAAAAACTTTGATAAACCATCTATTGTCCTGATTACTTCGAACCCGAAAGTATATGTTCTTGGATTCGCATCCTCCCAAGATAAAAAATAATCACTATTACCAGTTCTCAATCTGTAAGTTCCTATTTGACCACCAATCGATCCTTGATCCACTAATTCAAATGGTGATACTACATTACCTGCTGAATCGTAAGTTATTGGCACTGAACTCCAATTAGTAACCCCAGCTGCATTAGTTGCACCTGTCATAACGGTCATTAATCTTATAGTAGTAGTACCACTTAAACTTGCCCCAGCCGCATTCGTCGCATAAAAAATACCACTACAGTAAGTTCCCGGGGCACTACCCTCTATTAGGTGGTGAGATATTTCAGGATCAACTATACCGGTTGGTAACCCAGAATCAGTATTTTCTATATTATAATTTAGTTCAGATATTAAACCAGATGTTGAAGTCTCCCAAAACAATTCCATTTTAGACTCAACTGGTTCCGTTTCATAAACAGAAAGATATGGACATGCCATTACATCTGAAGTAAGACCTATTGCATTATCAGTTGATATTTGGGCTACTAAAGGATCAACCACTCCTTTGTAAAATTCTTTAGGTAATTGTGGATCAAATGAGACTGTACCACCTAAACTTAACTCAGTCATCTTGCCTATAGTAGATACTATATCGCTAGTATTATCAGGGTAGTATTGGCGATTGGACATAGGATCATGTGTCTCTCCTTGCAATAATTCAAAATTTGTTACTCTACCCATTAACCGGACACTACTCCTGTAAATTCTTTCATCCGGTCCAACTTCTTTTAAATCCCTTGGTATTTTGTTTATATTATCGTTTAACAGTACGACATGTGCTGTTTGATCTCCCTCAGTTGTAAACTCTGGTGGTACCGAATCTGTTGTGCTAATCCAACGTGCAGATGTTCCGTCCATTTTTATACTTGGGTAAGCATTAAGCATTCCGGGTAAGTATACGTTATAATACTCCTGTTCTGTTTGCTTAATAACAATCTTATAACTATACCAACCTAATGGATTTGGATCTGCTACAGTAACTAAATATGTAGCGTTTTTACCACCTGCATTTATAGTTATAGTATCACCATTACTGTATCCAAGACCAGGGTTAACAATACTTATACCCTCAATTGCACCATCAGTATCAACAGAATCTATATTTACTGTTAAAGTATCACCAGGTATTATTTGAACTGGCCCACCTCCTATAGGTGACACGGTTGTTGTGGTAGTATTTTGAATTGGTAAAGTAGATATACCTCCTACAGATAAAGTTGTAGCTGAATAACCAGTACCTCCAGATATTTTAGTTAATCCAATCACTTCGCCATTAGTAGTACTATATAAACCTGGGTAACCTTCTTCTGATGGTAATAATTCACTTGGAATAGTATCATAAAACCAAATACTCAACATATCTCCTGGCCAAGTATCATTATCACCTCCAGGAACATCACCACCAGATATAAGTCCAGGTAAATAACCCTCTGGTTTATAAGGGTGAAAAATGGTTGAACCTTTTTCTATAAGATTTGTACTCGATTTTATGCTTGATAATATAACATTTGATTGTCTACCATATCTATCTGATAACACTATACCCACTTGATATGTTCTATCTTGTTTTAGTGTGTGATTTTGATATTCTTTTCTAGTATAACCATCAGGTTCATCTGCTTTGTCACCTATTTGTACTGTGTAATTTAAATTATCTGGAGATGTATGTCTGTCAATATAATTACCATATATAACCCTATTACCAGAAGTTTCTTGAGAAAGCGCTCTAATAGGTACTTTATCCCATGCCCTTACTATCTCTCTCTCTGGTAATGTTCTCCAAGGTTTTCTTGATTGATAATTATATTCAAATGCCCCACTTGATTCTACCTCAAATTCCTCCTTTTTTATAGTATCTAACACCTTTACGGAAACACCATCTGATTCTTTATATAGTATATCTATTTCCGTAACTTTTAGTTTGTTAAACAAGTCCCTAAAAAGTATTGTACCTTCAGAATCCTCTGCCCCGTTTATTATTAAAGTTATATCGTTAATTTTATTCTCCATAAACTTAACAATAGTACTTCTATAAGTATCATCTTCTTGGTGTTTTAGATCAGTATTTATAAAATATCCATCTTGCTTAGGCACGAAAGCAATTTGAGTGAAGGGTGCCATAAGAGAGTATTCACCATCATCAAACTTAAATCTATAACTAAACCTTACAAACTTGTCCTCTAAAAACCTAGGATCTCCTGGCCAATGTTGATTATAATCCGGATTAGGACTTTGGAAATATACTATTTTATCTATTGTAGTAGTTTGAACCGCTTGTGGAGCTTCAAAATATACTCTTGTATTTCCAGAACTGAATATATTTGGTGCTATACCTGTTACAACGCAATCTCCAACAATATCTTCACCTGTGACTTTACTACCTACAGCTATATTGTAATTATTCTCCTTTATAGCTAAATAATTTTGATTAGTTACTGTACCTTGGATTACTTGAGCTGTATGAATTGGTAGATATTCACTTACAACATCCCTCATTGTACTTACATATTCATGTAAATTACCTGATGAAGTATCCGTTTCTTTCTTATATAAATCTATACACTTAAATGGGTAATACTTAGCAACTGATATATGATCTTCATTTGTATAGTATGGATTTGTACTATTAGCATCATTACCAGGAATAGCGGCTATTTCTACGTTTATTTTTCTAGGTTGATTTCTATTGTCAGTCCAAAATAGTAGATCTTCTATCAGATTTACACCACTTATGGGATGTGTCTTAGAAAAATTCAACCAACTACCTGAAATTAACGTTATATGACTATTTGCCTTTATATTGTATTGTACTATATGACATTCAACATCACCACTAATAGAAGCATCATTACTTAATTTACTTATAGATGTATCACCATAATTAGTTAGAAATAGGTATATTACTTCATTTGGAACATCCATGTAATGGCCTATTACTTCTATGCCAATATTACTAGTTAAACCGAAATCTGTTATTGATTTGTTACCAAGTATATTTTCTACGGCACCTACATCAGAATCTTCTGATCTACTTACAGCTATATTTTGACCATCTCTGTATTCACCACTAGGAATTAGTCTGTCGTCTAAATCCTTATTCATTTTGGATTTGATAAAAGTATTCTTAGCTTCAGCCATATTTATTTAATTTGCTTGGTTTTACCTCTAAAAACTTGCATTATCTCCTCTAACTTAATATTAGATAACCTTATTTTGGCATTTCTAAGTGCTGATCTACGATCCTTTTTAAATCTTTGTACTACATACTCAGGAATATTAGCACGTCCAGATAAAATACTATGGGCTATATGCATATACATAGCCTCTTCTGCTAGTTTGGGTATTCTAGTACTACCATCACATGTTATGCCATCAGAGATATATTCTAATACTATTAGTTTTTCAGATAAACCGCTACTAAACATTATAGTACCTTCTCTTTCATTTATTGTAAACCAATGGTTTGTTTGTGCAGTCTCTGGATCTATACCAAATCTCTGACCTAATAAGTTTTTACTAGAATCGTAGTTTGGATCACTACCTTCTAATGCTCCCCATCGTTCTTCAGTCACAGAAGTGCTATCACGATTACTACCATATTGATCTTGCGTAGGTATACCGTCATCATCTTGAACTGGTATTTCTCCTGGATTTATAGTTAGTCTAGTTGGGTATATAATATTTTTAACACCAGAATCATCTATCCTAGATATCTTAACGTAATTTACATAGTCCTTTGGTATCACTATAGATAAACTAGGTGGTACAACTAATTCTTGAGACTTAACACTTTTAAGTGTATCATAACTAAATTCTTGTACCCCTCTTTGAGCATGAAACATTATATCAGTTCTTTTGGCATTGGGTATTAATTTTCCGGTACCAACATACGCAACTAAAAAATTGTTTATAATATCATTTATAGTAATATAAGCATAACTTCCATAGTTAGGACTTTTTAATCTTATCCTAAAATAATAGGAAAAGGTAGGATTCACTAATGTTCCACCTAGTATAGCATCATCAGGCCAAAAAAATACTATTCCGTTATTAATAATACTAAAACCATCACCATATCCTGTTACTCCAGTAGAACCATTACTTGCGGGATTTGTATAAGAAATTCCATCGTATAATGTCCAAGGCGCTGCTCCATCGGGACTAGTTTCCAAATAGAAGTTAGCACTACTGTAATCAGGGTCTGTGTTAGGATTAGGAGTGGAAGATGGTGCCCATGTAGTAGCATTGCCACCTAAACTTAATTCTTCACCTAAAGTAGATATATAATTAGTGCTACCTCCAGCAAATAAAAATGATTGTGTTACTGCATAGTATTGCGCGTCAGTTTCAGTTGTTAATCCCATTTCTTATTAGCTTTTTTCGTTTACTTCCTCTTGTTTAACTTTTGTTGCGGCAACCTGTACCACTTGTGGGTCCCTTATAACTACACCTGCATACATTAGTATATTTAAAATAACTTCAGTTTGTTCAGAAGGATCTAAATCAAAATTATAAGATCCACTTGTTATTCCCGTTGATATTGGTGCTAAAGCAGCGGAAGTTAAAGTTATCACTAAGTCAAGACCGTTCATACCTAATGTAGGAGAACTTACTGTTATTGTATCACCAGCTCTAAATCCACTACCCACATTAAGGTAATGGACTACCACACTAGTAGCTACGCCACCAGCCATTATGATATTAATTGTTGCACCTGTTCCATCTCCGTTAGTTGTGTAGCCAGGAGTAGTACCTATTGTTCCTGTATATGTTACAGGATTAGTAAGAGTAGGGAAGAGTCCAACCGCAGTTGGTTGAGTTGTTATAGATAATGTTAAATCGTATAAAGGATCTAAAGTTGAAGTTTCAGATGCACCACCATCATGTATATATTGACCTAAACTACCTAATGTATAACCCCAAACAACATCATGTGGTTTCTTTATATAAGATACTGTTATATCCGGAGCTGTTATACTACTAGGATATACATATATCTTATCTTCTTCTAGCATATACACCGGATATTCTGTTGTGGGTTTTGTTAAAGGGGATTTATTTATGAGTAGATACTCATTCCTTTGAATCTTCTGGGCTTCTTTTATATCTTTATATATAACAGTACCTAATTTGTGGAAGTATGTTGTGGCAGCACCTGATGGTAATTCGAAATAATCACCTGTTTTAGTTAATCCACCACTAACTCTTTTAAATACGCTTAGTTTCTCATCTGCACTTTTTACTCTATTAGCATATTCAGAGTCATTAGCGTCTTTTCCTGGAATACGTAGTTGTTGGTTAAGATCTTCGAAGTATCTTTCAAATATCTCTAATTGTACCTGAGTGGCTATCTTATTGAATTCATTGGGTGTTAAGTAACCCCTTTGTTCTTTGTTTAATATCAACAAAACTGTCTTATAAACAGTGTCTACGTTTATTGCCATCTTAATATTTTTATTATAATGAAAAAGGCGGCGATGAAGCCGCCTTAGTTATAATCACATGTTATGAGAACTTTTTCTCTATAGACTTGTAAACTTCTAAACCTTCATCTGTTTTAAACCATGCAGCCATAGCTGAATATGGATTTTCATCAAATGGAACGGTCATTAGTTTCCTACCATTACTACCCCATTTAAACGTTCTTTGATCATCAGCTAGTTTAATTACGTTAGCTTCAGTTGCTTTAATAGCAAAATTCCTAAGTACAACATTCTCATCATTAGCTAATGCTATAAATGTTTTAGGATTCTTCTTAGCAAATAAAATCAAATCCCTTTTTACCTCTTTAGAACTCATATTAGATACGCTAGAACCTTGCTCAACTCTAAGAATTGCCTCAGCTTGATCTACATCAATAGCATAAGCTGCATTCATAGCATCTATTTCCAGTTCTAAATCTTCTAATTCATCTTTAGCTATAGCTCTAGGATTATGTTCTCTATACAACCTATCTTTTCCTGGATGATATAAAGATAATAATCTCTGTAAAGCTATTTTTTCTTTTGGTACAAATAAAGTACCATCTTTAAAAATTATATGAGCTAAAGTTACTGGTCCTTCTTGTTCGTCTACAAATGGACTTCGCTTATTAGTTGCATATCTTAATTCCCTTTCGTAACCTTTCTCTTGATCAAACCACATTAGTGGATGTCTAGTAGTATTTCTAGAACTGATTTTAAATGTTATAGGTTCTTTATTACCTACTAAAAAGTAAGTTCTATCTTTTACCTCCCACTTAGGAGCGGTAGTAGTCTCTTGTTCTTTTTCTTTTGTTTCTTCCATGATATAATATAATATAAATAGTTAAAAAAGACCCCAACTGAATGAGGTCTTATTGTTTTCCATTTAAGGACTAGTTATTATGATGCATCAATAATAGTTATTGCTACACCTGTAATATATGCATTAATAAAGGCACTATTCTCTACATCTGCTATAACGGTAAAACCACCGTTTCCAGCAGAATCACTCGCT